>JAFSBS010000178.1 GCA_017437165.1 Clostridia bacterium | reverse complement strand
CTACAGAAAATGAAAAATGGGAAGAAGCATACGAGAGATTTAAAGAGATTATTACAAAATGACAATCACACCAAAATTATCTACTGAAAATATAGATTACGTATTTTCAGTAGCAGGAAAAATCCTGTCAGAAAGTTCTGACAGATTACCGTCAACACCGGGTGAAGCATACTCTGCAAGACTCATTATGAATGAACTGAAAAAATATTGTGACGAAACAAGAGAGGAAACTTTCACAACACACTTGAAAGTTGGTACATATCTTTTAAAAATTCTTTGTTTCCTCTTGATAATTTCTTCATTCATTTTTAAATTTGCAGTAAAACGAGGTTCTGTTATACCTGTATGCATTTGTACAGTTTTAAGTGTACTCGTATTTTCAATATTCGCCTACAAATTCTTTTTTGACGGTAAAATTCTCGATAAGCTGTTTCCAAGAAGAAATTCCATAAATATTTTTGCAAAACGGTACTCTCATTTTACCGCACAGAACAGAGTTGTTTTAGTAGCACGTGCAGACGCACCAAAAAAACAAAGATTTTTTCTTTTTAAAACAAATCTTACAACTGTTTTACTTACTCTTTCTGTTATAGGGAACACTTTTACGTTCTGTTCATGTATTATGTATTTGTTTACAGGCGCTCCTGAAAGCAATGTTATCTTTTCTTTTCTTTCTTCAGTTTCGGTATTTTTCTCGGTATTTTACTTATTATCCATTCTTCTTGTTCACCCGGGAAAATCTGCAAGTGGTTTAAGTTCAAGCGTAATTCCTGCTGCAACTATTACTGCTATTATGAAGCAGATGAGCGAAAACAATTTCAGATACAACCAAACCGAGTTCTGCTGTCTTATTACCGGTAGTGAGTATTCAAACCACGCAGGTGCTTACGCATTTGCATCTAAACACAAAAAGTTAATGAGAGATATTCCTACAATTTTTATTCCTGTTGAGGAATTGACTTCTTCTAAACATTTAGCAATATTTTTCAAAGACGGAAGTGGTAACGAAGGCAGTAAGGATACAGCAAATATAATGTCAGATGCGTGTGACAATTTAGGCCTCAAAATAAGAAAAGAAAGTACTATTATAGGAACTTCAAGTTTCACACCTTTTACGGTACATCACTTCGCATCGTGTTCACTCGGCACTTCAAAAAAATATATCAATAAATGTTTCAGTAACAAAGATTTACTTTCTAACGTTTCAAGAAAAACTATTTTTGATTCCGCAAATATTTTAATGGAAACTACAAACTATTACGACAATGCAAGATTATAAATCAAATTAACAAAGGAAGTTCAATTATGGCTAAAATTTTAAATTCAAAGGTAAAAAATATCCCTTGGCAAGACAAACCTGAAAACTGTACAGACCCTGTATGGCGTTACACCGAAAACCCTATTATTGACAGAAGTTTCGTAAAAAACGCTAACAGCATTTTTAACTCTGCAGTTGTAAGGCGCGATAAAGAAGATGACTTTGCAGGCGTTTTCAGACTTGATGATATTACCCGTGAGCAATATCTTGTTACAGGTTTCAGTAAAGATGGTATTCATTGGAAATTAAATGATGAAAAAATCTTTCGCGGTTACGACCCTCGCCTTTGCGAAATTGATGGTAAGTATTATCTTTCATGGGTTTGCCACACAGACAGAGGTACATCTATAGGCATTGCTGTAACAGAAGATTTTATTAACTGGGACAGAAAAGAAAATGCAGTTTTACCGGTTTCAAGAAATGGCGTTTTATTTCCAAGAAAAGTTAATAATGAATATATGATTTTCACTCGTCCTTGCGATAAAGGCCACACACCTTATGGTGATATTTTCTTAAGTCACAGTCCTGACCTTACATATTGGGGCAAACACCGTTTTGTTATTAAACCCGAAAACAACTGGGAAATGACAAAGGTAGGTGCCGGTCCTACACCTATTGAAACTGATGAGGGTTGGCTTTGTTTTTACCATGGTGTTATTACAAGTTGTAATGGTTTCACTTACAGTATGGGGGCTATGATTACAGATATTAACGAACCATGGAAGGTTTTGCACAGAGCAGATTGCTACTTATTAAGTCCACGCGAAACTTACGAATTTGTCGGTGATGTTCCTAATGTTGTGTTCCCTTGTGCCGCTTTAGCAGATAGTGACACAGGCAGAATTGCAGTTTATTATGGCGGTGCAGATACAGTTGTAGGTCTCGCTTTCACTACTGTTGATGAAGTTGTAAACTTCATCAAAGAACATGATATGATAAAATGAAACTAAAAGAATATATAGGCAATAAAGCCTTTTATAAAATGACACTCGGTATTGCGGTGCCAATGATGGTGCAAAATTTAATTTCAAGTTTTGTTAGTCTTTTAGACAATGTTATGGTTGGCGCCCTCGGCACAGAAGATATGTCGGCAGTATCAATTGTCAATCAGTTATATTTTGTTTTCACTCTCGCACTATTTGGTGCAGTAAGCGGTGCGGGTATATTCACATCACAATTCCACGGTAAAAACGACGATGAAGGAATACGCTACACTATAAGATTTAAAACGGTGACTGTTATAATTCTTACGGCGGTTGCTTCACTGATATTTATTTTTGCAGGTGATATTTTAATCAGTCTTTTCCTTCACGAGGGTGATAATTCATCTGACCTGGAACTTACCGCAACCATTGCCAAAAAATACCTTAATATAATTATAATTGGTTTACTGCCATTTGCAATTTCAAACATTTTTTCAAGCACATTAAGAGAAACGGGACAGACTGTTATTCCTATGATTACAGGATTTGTTGCAGTATTTGTAAACTGTATTCTCAACTACATTCTTATTTTTGGTAAATTCGGTTTCCCTGCATTAGGTGCAGAAGGTGCCGCAATTGCTACTGTTATTGCAAAATTTGTGGAATGTGCTGTATTTATAATTTATGTAATCAAAACGAAAAAGCAATTCCCGTTCTTTAAAGGAGCTTTCAAAAGCATATACGTACCTAAAGATTTGCTTAAAAGAATTGTTATTAAAGGAATGCCACTTTTACTTAATGAATTTTTATGGGCAGCAGGTATGTCAGTTTTAAGTATGAGTTATAGCCTTCACGGAATTGCAGTTGTTGCAGGTTTCAGCATCTCCTCAACTATTGTAAATCTTTTAAGTATTTCATTCCAGGCATTAGGTTCAAGTATAAGCATAATCGCCGGTAAGCTTTTGGGTGCAGGTAAATTCGACGAAGCAATTTCTACCGTTAAAAAGATGTTTGCATTTACACTCTTGGCAAGTGTGATTGCGGGAGTTTGTATTTATTTTACAAGTAACCCAATATTAAATCTTTATAACACATCAGAAGAATCAAAATCTTATGCAGAATTCTTTATGAAAACTGTTGCTTTCACATTACCTTTAAATGCATTTGCACACGCTTCATATTTCACATTGAGAAGCGGCGGTAAAACATTCGTGACATTCATTTTTGACAGCGTATTTCTTTTAGGTTTTGTTGTTCCCCTTGCTTTTGCTCTCTTTTACATAGGTCACCTTTCAATTTTTATTATATTCCCTATCATTCAATGCAGTGATATAATAAAAGATATAATAGGTTTTGTATTCATAAAGAAAAAAGTATGGGTAGTAAATATAGTTAATTAAACATAAAAATCCCCTATTAAGAAAAATCTCTTCATAGGGGAAATTATTTTATTTAGAAGTAGTTGTTGCTTCTTCTTGTTTTGTTATTTTTCCTTCTGCTGCCCAACGTGCCTTTTTAGCAACTTTATACTGATACATATTATCATCCATACGTTTCATAAAACCGTCACTATCTTTTTCTTTACCAACGGTAAACTGAGCATAACCATAAGAAAAAGATAACTCGTAAGGATATTCGCCGGAATCATTGTTTGCATTTGCGGCATCTGTAAGTTTCTGCATAAGTGCTTCAATACTGTCGCTGTCAAGCATTGGTGTTATAATAATGAATTCGTCACCACCATAGCGTGCAGCAAAATTCATTTTGCCTAAATTTTCTCTTAAAATTTTACCTACTTGTGATATTGCGTCGTCACCAATATGATGTCCAAAATTATCGTTAATCTGCTTGAATTTATCCATATCAAGCATTATACCTGTTATAGTTTTACCGATCTTTTTATTTCTTTCATCTTCATTAAGACCTGTAAGGTAATCGTCTAAATAACGTCTGTTATAGACACCGCTTAAACGGTCTATATAAGCAGACTCTGACTGTGTAGTTGCATATAAACCAACAAGCGAAATTGTAACTACCATTGCAATAATCGCTGTACCGGGTAATAACGCCTGAACAATAGCACCAATAAAAATAGGTGAAATAATAAGTGCTATTGGCATAATCATATACTTATTGATTCTTTTTCTGTTCGAATAAATATAAGCAACACCAAAAATAACATAAGCAATTGTTGCAACTGCCGGTAATACCCATAACCATTCTCTCGAATATTCATTGTTTTCTTTAACAGTGAAAACCCAACCTGTGAACGGTGTTGTCCATACAGATGCCAATGCTGTAATTACAGGAAACGAAATTATTTTGGCGTAACGTTTTACTCGTCTCGGACTACCAAACATTCTATAAACCGCATACAAACACCAGACGTAACCAAATATTAAATTTATTGAAAAATAAATAACATTCAGGAACATATTTATACCACAGTCTATAGCAACACCAATTTCGGCGTTATTTATAAGGCTGACAAAAATTCGTTCTTTATCCCAAAGGTTTGTAAACGCTTCAATAAAACACTGAACCATTGCAAGGTCAAGCATTACTACAAACAATTTCTGGTCTAACACAAAACTATTTTTAACGCTTTTGTGCTGCATTCTTAAAAACACTAATAAAAGCAAAGCACAGGAGTTAACAATGATGTTTTCCATTGCATATTTTGTTACTGGCTCTACCATACCCCACCTCTTTTATCTCCACAAGAAAATACTGATATAATTCAAAAGCACACTATATTTTGTACATTATAAATTAATTTTACATTACATTGATTATATCATAAATCAATATTATTTCAACTGTTTTTCGTTAAAATATTCAAAAAATTTTTTAACTTTTTGTTAATATCTACTACAAACCTACAGGGAATTAAGGGAAATAAAACGACAAAAAGTTGCCTTTTTGTCGTTTTATTTAATAATTCTTAACACAATATATTGTATTTTATTTCACACCGAAATATTTTTCGGCATTTCTGAATGAAATATCTTTAACTACTTCACTTAAAAATTCCATATCATCAGGGTATTTGCCCTCTTCAACCAAATCACCGATAATTTCACAAACTATTCTTCTGAAATACTCGTGTCTTGGGTAAGACAAGAAGCTACGTGAATCTGTAAGCATACCAATGAATTTAGCAAATGCACCAAGGTTCATTAAAGAACTCATTTGTGCGCGCATACCATCATAGTTGTCATTAAACCACCACGCAGTACCAAACTGAATTTTAGAAGCAGCCTCATCAGTCTGGAAGTTGCCGAGCATTGTGCCTAAAACCTGATTATCTTTAGGATTAAGTGTGAAAAGAACAGTTTTAGGAAGTTTGTATTCAGAATGCATAGCATTAAGAAGTTTTGAAAGATTTATAGCAATTTCATAGTCTGCAATAGAATCGTAACCTGTATCAGGTCCTAACTTTTTAAACATTTCGGTGTTATTGTTTCTCATGGCACCAATGTGAATTTCCATAGCCCAGTTATTTTTTGCGTATTCATTAGCAAGGAAAATTAAAAGTTCTGTTTTATATAAATCAATTTCTTCTGTTGTAAGTTCTGCACCGCTTATTTTTTTAGTAAAGAGATCGTTTAACTCATCTTCACTACCTCTTTTATAAGGTACATAAGTCAAAGCGTGGTCACTTGCACAGCAACCCATTTCTTTAAATAACTCAATTCTTGTAAGAAGAACTTTCTTAAGCTCTGTAAATGATTTAATTTGAGTATTTGAAACATTTTCAAGAGATGCTAACCACTCTAAATAACCATCAAGTTCAATCCCGAGTGCTTTATCCGGTCTGAATGCAGGCAAAACCTGACAAGAAAAAGTCTCATCTTCTTTTAAAAGTTTATGATATTCTAAAGTATCTGCCGCATCATCTGTTGTGCAAAGATATTTAACATTACTTT
This sequence comes from Clostridia bacterium, assembly GCA_017437165.1. GTDB lineage: Bacteria > Bacillota > Clostridia > Oscillospirales > Acutalibacteraceae > DTU089. The sequence goes on along the minus strand of JAFSBS010000178.1, from coordinate 2,557 downwards.
TTTCAATAAGTTCTCTTGGTGTATAACCACCATTTTTAATTAAAGTGTTCGCTTTTTCCCATATAGCATCACAAGTTTTTTCTGATAATGGCTCATAAATATCAAAATATCTTTGCAATTCAAGGTGAGTCCAATGGTAAAGCGGATTACCAATTAAATTCGGCATTGCTTTTGCCCAAGCCTTGAATTTTTCATAAGGTGATTTGTCACCTGTTATATAATCTTCACTTATACCACAGGAACGCATTGCACGCCATTTATAGTGGTCACCTGCGAGCCACAAGTAAGCAATATCTCTCGGAGCATTATTTTCATAAATCTCTTTTGGTGACAAGTGACAGTGCCAGTCAAAAATAGGCTCATTTTCACAAGCGGCAAAGAGTTTTTTTGCTGTTTCTGTTTTAAGTAAAAAATCTTTATCCATAAATTTTTTCATAGTTTGCACCTCTGAATTATACTTAAAAATCTACAGATTTATGATAACATATTAAAAATTTTATTTCAATGTGAAAAATATTTAATTTAAGTAAATAAAAACCAACAAATTAAACAAAAGAGAGTAAGGCTAAAGCCTTACTCAACTTTTTCAACTGTATTTAAAACCTTATGCAATAATTTGAGGTCTGCGGTGTCACTTGATTCGGGACGGTAAAAAATCTGATAGTAATCAGCCCCCTGCTCATCCGCATAAAAGTTTATAACTGCTGCATACATTTCAAATTTACCGCTTTCATCAACCTCCATTTTCCCTTTTTCGCTGAAACTTACTCCTTTTGACTTTGTTATTTCTGCCAGGAACACGCCGTTATCATAAAATTCAAATTCATAGCTACCACCCCACGTATATATTTCTCGCAATTTAACCATAACAAAATAAGTTATGCATTCCTCAAAATCAAATATATTGGCGTCATCAGGGTTAATTGAATAAAGCAATCGATAGTATTCCTGATTTGTTGATGGCACATAACCAAATGTATTAAGAAACATACGTTTAATATCTTCGCCATTTTCTCCGGAAAACAATGAACCCGGTATATCCAATGGTTCTGTCTCAAAATTTGTACGTTGTAATACACTAAATTGAAAATCATCACAACCCTTTTTGCCGAACTTCAAACCTGTGCTATATTCATTTTCATTTTTTTCGAGAAGTTCATATTCATAAGGTAATGAAATTTTAATTCCCTCAAGAGAATACTCAGTTAAATTTTCTTCCTCAAAAGTTATTGCAAGTTCATCATAAAACACTGCATTTGGGTTTGCTACAGAACTTCTTTTGGCAAGTGTTTTAAAAATAAGCCCCGGTACAAAAAGAGCAAGAACAGAAAGCGTTAAAACTACAACCAAACAAACCGCTATTACTTTCTTAACATTTCTTTTAACTTTGTTTTCCGTTTTTTCTTCAGTTTCTTTTTTCACTTCAAGTAAAGCCTGATATTCCATTGTTTCGTACATTATGTAAATCGGGAAAAAATTAACTAAAATAATTTTAAATATATTTGTAATAACAGCTAAAGAAAGTGAACCCGCCACTACTCCGTACCCAACTAAAAGTAACAACACTAATGTTCCTGAACATAAAAACATTTCACGCTTTGGCAGTGTAATATTTTTTCCTTTTTTATATTTCAACCATTGAAAAAATCCAGAGATTCCTATCAGGATTAAGAAAATAAAATCACACAATAATATGGAAACATGCGCTTCATTTAAATTATACAATGTCGCCAATGATTGTGAACCTATAGATACAATCACCATATCCCATAAGTAATCATATTGTTTATAAGTTGTTTTCTTTCCTGTCTTTAAAAACTTTTTTAAAACCACAAAAAACAAAACCATGGGTACAAGCGGTAGAAAATCGCTGAAAAAAAGGTAACTACCACTAATTGAAACTCCTGCAAATTCCGCCTGTATAAAAAGAACTGCTTTTATGATAAGATTCAATACAGCGGCAAATAAAACTACAATTAAATGGTCATTTATATCTTTTTTCAGTTTTCTAACTCTTTTTTGATAAAATGACTCATACGCTTCATATTTTTCGCTTTCATTGGTTTTTAATTCTTCTGTCTGTGAAAGCAAATCTTCGTAAGTAACAGAAAAGCAGTCAGCAATATTTTTGAGTGTTTTCACTCTTGGCATTGCTTCGCCCGTCTCCCATTTTGAAACTGCTTTGTCTGAAACTCCCAGAATATTTGCAAGGTCTTTCTGCGTTAAGTTGCTTTCGGTTCTTAACTTATAAAGTTTGTTGCCAAATGCGTATTTATCCAACATGAACACCCCCAATACTTTATAGCTCAATTATACTTTAATATATTCTATTTTTCAATAAACACAGTAAAAATACAAGTAGAATTAAAGTAGAAGTTGTAAAAATGAATAACACAAACGAAAATCCGCCCTCTTATGCCGAGTGTTCATAAGGACACTCGGCAGTTTTATTCGCCATACGGCGAGTGATATTGCTTCGCAGTTTTATTGTGCTTTGCACAGTGTTATTGTCCTTCGGACAGTTTTATGCGAATAAAATAACACTGAAGCCGTAAGG
>JAFSBS010000177.1 GCA_017437165.1 Clostridia bacterium | reverse complement strand
GTTAAAAAGACTTTTGGTGGTAAGTTAAGGCTTATTATTGTTGGTGCTGCGGCTCTTAACCCTGAAGTTGCAAAGGATTTCAAAACATTCGGTATTCCTACATATATCGGCTATGGTCTTACAGAGTGTGCCCCACTTGTTATTGGTAATAACGACCACCTTATGCTTCCTGACTCAGTTGGTGTTCCGCTTCCTGGTGTTGAAGCAAAAATTCACGACCCTGATGACAACGGTGTTGGTGAAATCTGGGTTAAAGGTCCTATGGTTATGAAAGGCTATTATAAAGATGAAGCTGCAACAAAAGCAGTTCTCACAGAAGATGGCTGGTTCAGAACCGGTGATATGGGTACAGTTGATGAAAATAACTGTTACAGAATTGTTGGTAGATGTAAAAATGTTATCGTTACTAAAAACGGTAAAAACATTTACCCGGAAGAAGTTGAATATCATCTTAACAATCACCCATTCGTTTCAGAATGTATCGTATTTGGTGCAGATTGTGACGAAGCAGAAGAAGGCACACAAGTTGTTGCTAAAATTTTCCCTGACATTCAGGCAATCACTGCAAAATTAAAAGATAAACAAGCGCCAAGTAAAGAAGAACTTCAGGCAATTATCGGTGATGTAATTAAAGAAGTAAACAAAAAACTTCCTAAATACAAAAACATCCGTGACTTCGATATCCGTGACATTGAATTTGTTAAAACTACAACAGCAAAAATCAAACGTCAGGCAAATTTAGAAGAAACAAACACAGGAACTACTGACTCAACAGAAACAGTAACTTCTACAGAAAAATAAATTTTAATCTGAAAGGTCCGAAGAAGTATGAAAAAAGCTATTTTAAGTAATTTAAAAAGAAAAATTTCTTTTGTACTGATTATTGCTGTTTTTGCTTCTTCGGGCATTTTTTCTTCTTGTGCCGGTGTTGTACCTGTTTCTTCCGCACTCACTTTAAATGGTGTAGCAATCAGCAACGATGTTTTTACATATTTTATGGATGTTGCTATGACGGAACTCGGTGCAAATGCAGATGAAAACGCAGTTTTTACAAAAGCAATCGGTTTAACCGAAACATATTTTAAAACAAACTCACTCGCTAAAAAATGTAACGTTACTCTTTCTACCGCAAACAAAGCGACGGTATCAGAAAAGGTAAACGCATATTGGGGTATATACGGAGAGTATTACACCTCAATCGGTATTTCAAAAGAAACTCTTACAAAAGTATTCACCGCCGAAGCTTACAGAAATCAGTTACTCGTTCACTTTTACGGCGAGGGTGGTGAAGAAGAAATAAGCACCGCTACGATGTACGCTTATTTCAAAATGAATTATATAGTCTTTCAGGCTATAAATGGTTATTTTACTTATATGGATGACAACGGTAACACAGTTATTCACACACCAAACGAAATAGAAGAAATTGTTATTAAATTCCAGAATATGGCATCTTTAGTAAATGCAAACGAAAAAACAATGGAAGAAGCGGCAGATTTTTTAGCGGCTTCAGGTTATTCAAGCTCTGTTGTTACATTGGTTTTAAGTAAAGATGATACTTCATACCCACCGGGATTTTTTGAAAAAGTCAAATCAACAAAAGCCAGAATTGCTACTGTTATTGGTACGAATGAATATATCTTTTTAGTTTTACGCGGTGACGCGGGTGTAACATCAGATTATTACTTAGAAAAAAGAGAAGATATTTTAAAAGCCCTTGTCGGCGATAAAATTGACGTTAAAATAAATGATTCTTTAGAAATTCAGAACGAATTAGACGAAAAAGTTTCAGATAGCATTTTAGCTTTATTGAAACAGGAAAAGGCGGCTTAGGGTGAAATGAATGAAATAATAAAAAACATAATGACGCGTCAGACTATAAGAGAATATACAAGTGAACAAGTCCCTATGGAACTTTTAAATGTAGTTTTAGATGCGGCAATAAGAGCGCCAAGTGGCAGAAACACTCAGCCTTGTCACTTGAGAGTTTTAAGAAATAAAGAAATGCTCGACGAAATGAACACGGATTTCAAAAACATTGTCGGTTGGGATACCCCGGCTTATACAGGTTGGGATATTCGCCCTGTTTACCACAATGCACCGACATTTATTTTTATTTTTGCAAAAGATAAAAGTGATATGGCAGCAGGTTTAATGGCAGAAAATATTGCTCTGGCTGCTAAATCTTTGGGTCTTGGCAGTTGTATGGTCGGCTCTTTAGGTGGTCTTTTTGATAATGAAGAAGGCTCTAAAAAATGGAAAAAAATTCTTGAAATACCTGAAAACTGGTGCTTCTTACTTGGTATGACTTTGGGGTACCCGAATGAAGAACCACCAATGAAAGAACGCGAAGACGGACACATTAAAATTATCGGAGAATGATTGATTTATGAAATACTTTGCAGGAGAATATGATGTTGCGGTTATAGGTGCAGGGCACGCAGGAATTGAAGCGGCACTTGCATCTGCAAGACTTGGTGCAAATACAATAGTTTTCACTATAAATCTTGACTGGATAGGTAATATGGCGTGTAACCCATCTATTGGTGGTACATCTAAAGGACATTTAGTAAGAGAAATTGATGCTTTGGGTGGCGAAATGGGTAAAGCGGCAGATGCTACTTTAATTCAGAGCAGAATTTTGAATCTTGGTAAAGGTCCTGCTGTTCATTCATTAAGGGCTCAAATTGACAGACGCGAATACACCAAATATATGAAGCATTGTCTTGAAAATCAGGAAAATCTTGATTTGAAACAGGCAGAAATTGTTTCACTTAATAAAACTGAAGACGGACTTTGGGAATTGGGTACACAACTTGAAGCAATTTACAAAGCAAAGAGTGTTATAATTGCTACCGGCACTTTCTTAAAGGGTAAGGTTTATGTTGGTGATGTTTCTTACGAAAGTGGCCCTGACGGAATGTTCCCGTCAAATGCACTTTCTGATGATTTAAGCAAATTAAATGTAGATTTAAGAAGATTTAAAACAGGTACTCCACCAAGAGTAAACAGAAATAGTGTAGATTTCAGTGAATTGGAAGAACAAATCGGTGACAGCGAAATTACACCATTTTCTTTCTCTACACCAAGTGACAAATTAGAAAACAAAGAAGTTTGTCACATTACATACACAAACGAAAATACAAAGAAAATCATTTTAGATAATATTGACCGTTCACCACTTTATTCTAAAAAAATTGAAGGAACAGGCCCGAGATATTGTCCGAGTATTGAAGATAAAATTATGCGATTCTTCGAAAAAGAACGACATCAGGTTTTTATTGAGCCTTGTGGACTTGATACAGAGGAATTATATTTACAAGGTCTTTCATCTTCTCTTCCTGAAGATGTTCAGTTGCAGATTTTAAAAAGTGTTAAAGGTCTCGAAAATGTAAAGGTAATGAGAACTGCTTACGCTATTGAATATGATTGTGTAAATCCACTTTCTTTAAAATCTACGCTTGAATTTAACGATTTAGATGGTCTTTTTGGTGCAGGTCAGTTTAATGGTTCTTCAGGTTATGAAGAAGCGGCGGCACAAGGTCTTATCGCAGGTATAAATGCTGCATTAAAAGTACAGAATAAAGAACCTTTTATTTTAGACAGAAGCACATCTTATATAGGCACACTTATAGATGACCTTGTTACAAAGGGATGCTCTGACCCTTACAGAATGATGACCTCAAGGAGTGAGTACAGACTTATTTTAAGAGAAGATAATGCCGATTTAAGACTTACAGAAATGGGTTACAAAATAGGTCTTGTAAGCGAAGAAGCACATAACGCGTTGCTCCAAAAAATTGACGGAATCAAAAAAGAAACAGAACGCGTGAATTCAGCTTCAATTGCACCGTCCGAGGAACTTAACAAGGTTTTAGAAGAAGCGGGTACTGCACCACTTAAAACCGGTTGCAAAATGTCTGAACTTTTAAAAAGACCACAGGTTACTTATAAATTACTCGAAAAATTTGATAAAACCCGACCGGAAATTGCCAAAGAAATTTTTGAGCAAGTTGAAATTAACTTTAAATATGAAGGTTACATTAAAAGGCAAAAAGCACAGGTTGATGAATTAAAACGACTTGAAGTTAAAAAAATCCCGGAGGATATTGACTACAAGGCAATTACTAATTTAAGACTCGAGGCTATTGAAAAATTAGAAAAAATAAGACCGGAAAATGTGGGACAGGCATCAAGAATAAGCGGTGTTTCACCTGCAGATATTTCTGTATTACTTATACACTTAAGGAGCAACTGATATGATACCAAGAAATGAACATCCAAACCCGAATTTTAAAAGAGAAAACTTTGAAATTTTAAATGGCGAATGGGAATTTGAATTTGATTTTGGTAATTCCGGTGTAAACCGTGAAATGTTTAAAGAAAATGCAGAATTCACAAAGAAAATTACCGTGCCATTCTGCGTTGAAAGTGAGCTTTCAGGAATTGGTTATAAGGATTTTATCCCGGCTGTGTGGTACAGAAAGAAAATCAACATCACAAAAGAACAATTAGAAAACAGAGTTTTCATTGTTTTCGGTGCAGTTGATTTCCACGCAAAATTATATGTAAACGAAGTAGAAGCTGGCGAGCATTTCGGCGGTTACACCTCTTTCAGAATTGAACTTACAAAATATCTTAAAGAGGGCGAAAACACTCTCACTCTTTATGTTGAAGATGATACACGTTCATTTATGCAGGCTCGTGGTAAACAAAGTGAGGAATTTTATTCTCACGGTTGTGACTACACAAGAACTACAGGTATCTGGCAGACTGTTTATTTAGAATTCGTAAAAAATGATTATATTAAAAACTTTAAAGTGTATCCGAATATAGAAAATGCTACTCTTACAATCACTGCAGATTTAGTGGGTAAGGGTGACTTTAAGGCAACAGCTTTCTGGGATAACAAGCAAGTTGGCATTGTGGAGAGCAAAGCTCTCGGTCAGACTGTTACTGTAACACTTGATTTAACTGAAAAGCACCTCTGGGAAGTTGGTAAAGGTGGACTTTACTCTCTTACTCTTAATTTTGGTGATGACGAGGTTACAAGTTATTTCGGTCTTCGTGTGGTAAAATTAGAAGATGGCGTTTGCAAAATCAATGGTAAACCTGTATTCCAAAGACTTATTTTAGACCAGGGCTTTTACCCTGATGGAATTTACACCGCACCAACAAAAGAAGCACTTAAAAACGATATTTTACTTTCAATGAAAGTTGGTTTTAATGGTGCAAGACTTCACCAGAAAATTTTTGAGCCTTTATTCTTACATTACTGTGATGAATTGGGCTACATTGTATGGGGTGAACATGGCAACTGGGGACTTAAATGGACTAAATTTGAATCTCTCCGCTATTTCCTTTTAGAAATTGAAGAAGAAATTGAAAGAGATTTTAACCACCCGTCAATTATTGGTTGGTGCCCATATAACGAAACATGGGAAATTGACAGAGCATTCCAGGATTCTGATGTTTTAAAAATTGTTTACCGTACAGTTAAAGCACTTGATAAAACCCGTCCTTGCATTGACACAAGTGGTAACTACCATGTCGAAACAGATATTTTCGATGTTCACGATTATGAACAGGATTATAAAATCTTTAAAGAGAATTACGATAAGCTCTTTAAAGAAAACTTCCTTTACGACCGTTTCCCTGATAAACAGCAATGGAAAGGTGAGCCTGTATTTATGAGTGAATACGGCGGTATCCGTGTTGAGCTCCGTGATGAAAATGCCGAAAATACAAAAGAAGCGTGGGGTTATGGTAATGCCGCCCGTTCTCTTGAAGAATTTTACGAGAGATATGAAGGACTTACAACTGCTCTTATTGATAACCCTAAAATGCTCGGCTTCTGCTACACTCAATTAACGGATGTAGAGCAAGAATTAAACGGTATTTATTACTACGACCGTTCAGAAAAATTTGACGCAGAAAGACTTTATAAGATTAACACTAAAGTTGCGGCGATAGAAATTGAGAATTAAGAATTTCGGAAGGCTGCGCCTTGATTATAATTAAATATCAATAATCAGAACTACATTCTATCATTTAAAGTTTAATTAAAAATGAGAGAATGTAGTTTTTTCCTGCTTTCTGTTTCCTATTCCCTGAAAAACAAATAGCAATTTCTACAAAAAACAATCACAAAAATTTACTCTCAAAATGATTGAAAAGAATATAAAATATGCTATACTATAAGGTGAACTTTTAAATTTTGCTATGCAAATGGAAAGGATGATATAAAAATGGCAGAAAACAGATTTATCGGGGATTACCCTGTAATTGGTATCCGTCCTTGTATTGATGGTAGACAATCTCTCGAAGAACAAACAATGAATATGGCAAAGGCTGCTCAGAAGCTCCTTACCGAAAATCTTAAATACTCAAATGGTGAGCCTGTAAAAGTTATTATTTCAAGCACAACAATTGGTCGTGTTGCAGAAGCTGCACAATGTGCTGACGAATTCAAAAAAGCAGGTGTTGATATTACTCTTTCAGTTACACCTTGCTGGTGCTATGGTTCAGAAACTATGGATATGGATAAAAACACAATCAAAGGTGTTTGGGGCTTCAATGGTACTGAAAGACCGGGTGCTGTTTATTTAGCATCTGTTCTCGCTGCTCACGCTCAGAAAGGTCTTCCTGCATTTGGCATCTATGGTAAAGATGTTCAGGATGCTACTGCAACAGATATTCCTGAAGATGTACAAGAAAAGCTTCTTCGCTTTGGTCGTGCTGCTGTTGCGGTTGCTACAATGCGTGGTAAATCATATCTTCAGATTGGTTCAATCTGTATGGGTATTGCAGGTTCTTCTATTGACCCTGATTTCCTTGAAGAATACCTTGGCTTACGCGTTGAATCTGTTGACGAAGTTGAAATTATTCGTCGAATGGAAGAAAATATTTACGATGAAGCAGAATATCAGAAAGCTTACAAATGGGTAAAAGAAAACTGCAAAGAAGCATTTGATAAAAACCCAGAATTCGTAAGAAAATCAGATGAACAAAAAGAAAAAGACTGGCAGTTTACAGTTAAGATGATGTGCATTATTAAAGACCTTATGAACGGTAACAAAAACCTTCCAGAAGGCAGAGAAGAAGAAATGGTTGGTCACAATGCTATTGCTGCCGGTTTCCAGGGTCAGAGACAATGGACAGACTTCTACCCTAACGCTGACTTTGCTGAAGCAATGCTTAACACATCATTTGACTGGAATGGTGCAAGAGAACCTTACATTCTCGCTACTGAAAATGACGTTCTCAACGGTATCAGTATGCTCTTTATGAAATTACTCACAAACCGTCCACAGATGTTTGCTGACGTTAGAACTTACTGGAGTCCGGAAGCAACAAAGAAAGCTACCGGCTATGAATTAGAAGGTAAAGCAAAAGAGGGTAAAGGCTTTATTCACCTTATCAACTCCGGTGCTTGCTGTCTTGACGCTTGCGGTGAAGTTAAAGACGAAAATGGTAACGGTATTATTAAAGAATGGTACAATGTTACAGATGAAGACATCAAAAAGATGACTGAAGCAACAACATGGGCACCTGCAGACAATGGTTACTTCCGTGGTGGCGGATATTCAAGCCGTTTCCTCACAAGAGCAGAAATGCCTGCTACTATGATTAGACTTAACCTTGTTAAAGGCCTTGGCCCAACAGTTCAGATTTGTGAAGGTTACACAGTAGCACTTCCTGATGAAGTTTCTGACAAAATCTGGAAGAGAACTGACTACACATGGCCTTGCACATGGTTCACACCAATTCTTACAGGTAAAGGTCCTTTCACTTCTGCTTATGAAGTTATGAATCACTGGGGCGCTAACCACGGTGCTATTTCTTACGGTCACATTGGTGCAGATATTATTACTCTCTGCTCAATGCTTCGTATTCCTGTTTCAATGCACAACGTTGATGATGAAAAAATCTTCCGTCCTGCAGCATGGAACGCATTTGGCACAGCAGAGCTTGAAGGCGCAGACTTCAGAGCTTGCGAAGCTTATGGACCGCTTTATAAATAAAATTTAATACAAAGTATTAAATTTTATTTGTGATATAAATCCTTACGGATTTGCGATATACCCGATGGTGCGATATTTTGCCTTGCAAAACGATATGCCTTCGGCGTGTTTTCGGGATTTATATCATATCGCATACGAGCGAAAGCGAGTATATATCGCAAATGAATGTAATGAATTTATATCGCATTCGCATTAGCGAATATATCGCAAAATTTTATATGTTATTAAAAAATCACCCTATCATTTTTAGTTGATACTTTAAATGATAGGGTGATTTAGTTTTATTTAATTTCTAAAAGCATTTCTCTTATCTCCTCCGCTTTTTCGAGATAACTTTCGTCATTCTCTGTTTCATAAAGTGCGGTTAATTGGTGAGTGATGCTCCAGGCGAGTGGTTCAAGTGAAGATTTTGCTATTTCTCTTTTTTCTTCACCGGTTAATAAATATACCAGTGCATTTTCTCTTGATTTATAAAAATTCGGTAACTTTTCCGCTTGTTTTATTGCTTTTTCGTATTCTCCTATTTTCCAGTATGCAAAGCAAATATTATAGAGTGTCGCGTTTCTTACTTCACTATCTTCACCACGTAAAATTTGTTCCTGAACAGCAATAGACTCTTTTAAATATTGTTGCTTTTCTGTTTCAGTACCATCTAATCTTTCTAAAGATGAAGATAATTGAACAAGGAAAAGTGCATCATTAGGGAAAAATTTTAAAGCATCTTTCATTAACTTCACATTTTCTTTGTGTAGGTTATTATTTCTGTTTTCAAGCCATTGTTTATTTATTCTTTCATATTCTTCTGCTCTTTTTATTTCTTCCATACCGACTAATTCATCAATACTTATTTTGAAATAATTAGAAAGTGCAGGAAGAATTGTAATATCAGGGTAACTTTCGTCTCGTTCCCACTTACTTATTGCCTGAAAAGATATTCCTAAATGTGCTGCAAGTTCTTCTTGTGTCAAATCTTTTTCTCGTCTTAGTCTTTTAAGGTTTTCACCTATTCTTAAATTCATAATATCACCTCTGAAATTATTAGATGCATCTGTTTTTATTATAATTTTTTCTTCTTGCATTGCAATAACTTATTACAGGATATAATTCAACTGTTGGTAGAAAAAATATATGTATTATAGAACAAAAACAATCCACACGGTAGGGGCAGACCTTTGGTCGCCCGTAG
>JAFSBS010000176.1 GCA_017437165.1 Clostridia bacterium | reverse complement strand
GTTTACGCCATCAACAAGAATTTCACCGTCATACTCGTCATAATATCTCATCAAAAGATTTATAAGCGTTGATTTACCACTACCGGTTGTACCTACGATACCGACAATGTCGCCCGGTTCAATGGTAAGATTGATATTTGAAAGAACTTTTTTAGAGCGGTCAAATGCGAAGTTTACATTTCTGAATTCAATTTTACCTTGCATTCTTTCGAGTTCGTTATCGTGACCGAAGTCATGCTCCGGTTCTGCATCTAAAATATCAAGAATTTTTTCGGCAGATGCTAAAGTATTCTGATATGTATCACCGATATTTGCAAAGAAGTTTACCGGGTTATAAAACATACTTGCGTAAGTTACAAATGAAACTAAAAGACCTAATGAAACATCTTTGTCGTCACCTATAACAAGATTACCACCCAAGAACCATATAACAAGCGAACCGCAGGTTACAAGGAATGTTATAATAGATGGAAATATAGCGGCAGGTATTGCAACCTTTCTATCTTCTTTATACCATTCATCGCAGAATTTGTTAAATTTATCTATTGTCTTTTTTTCGTTGGTAAATGCCTTAATAACTCTTACACCCGGGATTGAGTCTGCAAGCATTGTTGAAATTGCAGAGTGTCTTCTCCAGAGTCTCATATATTTAGGTCCTAAAACCTTACTGAACATTTTACCGACTACTACCACAATCGGAACAGGAATGAGTGAGAACAAAGCCAGCTTCCAGCTCATTGCGAACATTATAATTACAAGTCCGACTAAAGTGAATGCCTGAACTACCGCTTCCTGCGATATTTTCATAATAAACTGCTGAATTGTACCCGCATCTGAATTGACACGGTTAATTACGGAACCTGTTGAGATTTTATCGAAAAAGCTCATAGGTAAATACTGTGCTTTTTCAAAAATATCTTTCTTTAAGTTAAGTGTGATTTTGTTACCTGTAATTCTTAATTTATATGACCTTATACCGTTCACTATGTACTGGAACACATAAACTGCTAAAAGCCACACAAGGACTATTATAAGTTTTTTTGCATTTTTATTTGGTATAACATCGTCAACCATAATTTTTGTAATATATGGTGGCACGAGAGACAATACAGTTGCAACAACCGAAAGAAGCATACATATAACAAGTGATGTTTTTTCGGGAGCAACATATTTTGCAAATTTACCGATAATATGACTTTTGCTTGAACAGTTGATACATTCAGCGTCAGGTTTTGGCAACTTTCTGCCACATTTAGGACAAAAGCTACGTTGTTTCATATAAACCGATTTTACAACTTCGACCTCTGACTCCGAAAAGCCGTTTTCATTTACTACATTTATAAAGTTTGCGGCGGCATCCGCAACCTCGGCAGCGGCATAAGAAAATCTTAAAATATTCTTCTTTCCGGTTTCACCTTTTAACTTCACCTTAAAGAATGCATTACCGTACATTCTTTTAACTTCCGCTTCTTCAATATCTTTATAATCAATTGTTATAAAAGCATTCTCAAGACAAGAGTCAAAAGCGAAAAGTTTGTCTTTTGTAAAAGCGAGCATCGACTCGCCATATTTACCCTTTAAATTTAAGTCACCTACTATAAGAAAAAGTGACTCACCCTTTACCTTTTCAGTGTAAAGAGTTTTATAAATTTCGGGTATTGGTCTGTTAGTGGTTTCTTTCACAAAAAAGCCCCCTCTATCCCTCATTGAGCAGGAATAATCAATACAGATTGATTTTATCAAACTTGGTATTATTTGTAAATAGAAATCAAAGATTTTTTGTTGTTTATTTTAACTATTTTTTATAAGCAAATATTGTTTTATTTTCTGTATTGTCTTATATTTATAAATATGATACAATTAAAAAAGTTAGAAAGGAGATTTATATGAAAAAATATGTTTGTAAAGCTTGCTGATATGTATATGACCCTTAAGTAGGCGATGCTGAAAATAATATTCAAGCAGGAACTTC
>JAFSBS010000175.1 GCA_017437165.1 Clostridia bacterium | reverse complement strand
AGAGTTTTGCCATCTTTACATACAGCAGACACCAAACATCTGCCACTTTTTTTAGTAAAACCTGTTTTAATTCCAAATGCACCATCATAAAGGTCTAAAAGTTTATTGTGATTTGTAAACACGCGTCTGTAAGGTGGATTGCCATAATACACCACATCACTTTCGTCTTCACAAATACTCTTAAACTCAGGATTTTTAATTGCGTAAGCACCAAGCACCGCCATATCAAAAGCAGTTGAATAGTGATTTTCGCCATCAAGACCTGACGGGGTTTCAAAAGATGTAGAATACATTCCTATTTCTTGTGCTTTATCATTCATCATTTTGACAAACGCAGGTATATTACCACCAACAATATGTGCAACAGCATTTGCAGCGTCATTACCTGACTCTAAAAGCATACCTTTAACAAGCGTTTTAAGTGAAATCTCGTCACCATCAAGAAGACCGATTGAACTGCCTTCAACAGCAATCATATCAGTTGTTACTTTCTGCATATCGTCAACAGCACCATATTCAAGTGCCAACACAGATGTCATTATTTTCGTTGTACTTGCCATTGAGAGTTGCTCGTTCATATTTTTTGAATAAACAACCTCACAAGTGTCAGCAGAAATTACAACAGCTGATTTAGCCGAAAGTTTTAACGAGTCTTCAGCAGACACGAAAGTACTTAATGTAAACAATAAAACAAAAGTAAGAAATACAGATATTAACTTTTTCATAATCAATCACCAAAATATAATATGCCTTTTGGCGACTGATAAGAATTATTTATTCAGTAACTGTTGTTTCTTCAACCTTTTCAGTTTCAACACCTGCTACTGCTGTGTTGAAAACTTTATCCATTTTTGCTTTATTTACAGCGTTTGAAACTTTATCAAACATTTCAGGTACAATGCCCACAATACGCTCTGCAGCATTGTCAAATGCAGTAATATGTTTAATATCAACATTACCGTAAGCATCAATTACAAGGAAAGCAATTGGCATAATTGTAACGCCTGCTCCACCGCCGCCACCAAAAATATCTTGATTTGATTTTGATGGGAAGTCTGAACCACCTGATGCAAAACCATAAGTTACTTTTGAAACAGGAATAATTGTAACGCCACCTTCAACTTTCATTGGCTCGCCAATGATTGTGCTGACATTAACAAGGTCCTTAACCTTTTCAATTGTAGTTTCAAGAATTCCTGCTGCTGATGATTTTTCTTTCATCATAAAGCACCACCTTCATTTATATTTTCATTATTTTTTGATTTATCTTTAATTCCCATAAGGAATTTGAGAACAACTTTAATTAATAATCTAAACACAAGTACTATAAGTGCGTTTAGAATAAATACGGGTCTTACTGATACCGAAAATGCAAACTCTGCTTTATTTTTGCTACCTAAAAAGTCCGGCTCAATTTCAACATCATATTTCTTAACAGTAAGATTTGAACATATAAAAGACATTGCTGGGAAAACCTTTTGACAAACGCGTCCATATTCAAGGGCAGTTTCTGCTGCATCGCATCCACCTGTAACTGTCATCCACAAATACAATTCTCGCAAAACAATATGT
>JAFSBS010000174.1 GCA_017437165.1 Clostridia bacterium | reverse complement strand
AATAGGTTGCGCTCTTTGTAAATGTGTGTAACCGGGCATAATAGCGTCCTGATTTTTCTTTGCCTGTTCTAAAATTGCTTCTATTAAGTTATATAAAAGTTCATTTACCTCTACCGCTTCATCTCTTAAATAAAGACGGATATCAAGTGCAACCTGATCATTTCTGCTTCGCGCTGTATGAAGTCTTTTACCAACATCACCTTTTCGCTTTGTAAGTTCTGCTTCAACAAACATATGTATATCTTCTGCTTCCATATCAATAGGAAGTGTTCCGTTTGTAATATCATCACAAATTGAAGAAAGTCCATCAGTAATCTCATTAAAATCTTCAGTTGAAATAATACCTTGCTTTACAAGCATTGAAGCGTGTGCAATTGAACCTTTTATATCCTGCACATACATTTTACTGTCAAAGTGAATGGAAGAATTAAAATCATCTGCTTCTTTATTTAAAGCTTTCTGGAATCTTCCCGCCCACATTTTATCCATAATAATAAAAGTCCTTTCAATATTATTAACCACTGACTGTTTCTAATGTTTCTAATCAGTGGTTAATACTAATTATATATACAATTACTTATCTAAACCGTTTTTCTCTTTCATTTTTGCCATAACTTTGATTGGAAGACCGTAAAGGTTAATGAAACCTGCTGAATCTTTCTGGTCATAAACCTCATCTTCATCAAATGTAGCAATTTCAGGGTCATAAAGTGAGAATGGAGATTTAACACCTGCATTTATCATATTACCCTTATAAAGTTTGAGTGTAACATCACCTGTTACTGTTTGTTGTGTACTCTTAACAAATGCTAAAATTGCTTCTGTAAGTGGTGTAAACCATTGTGCATTGTAAACGAGTTCTGCTAATTTTTGTGCAACGAGTGCTTTGTAGTGAGCAGTTTCTTTATCAAGACAGATTGTCTCAAGAACTTCGTGTGCTTTGTAAAGAATTGCACCACCCGGTGTTTCATATACGCCACGGCATTTCATACCTACAAGTCTGTTTTCAACAATATCAAGAAGACCTATACCGTTTGCACCGCCGAGTTCATTGAGTTTTTCAACAATCTCAACTGCACCCATTTCTTTACCATCAATAGCAGTCGGAACACCTTTTTCAAAATGAATTGTAACATAAGTTGGTTTGTCCGGTGCCATTTCCGGTGAAACACCCATTTCAAGGAAACCTTCCTTATTATAAAGTGGTTCGTTCATCGGATCTTCAAGGTCGAGACCTTCGTGAGAAAGATGCCAGATGTTTTTGTCTTTTGAATAGTTTGTTTCTCTGCTTATTTTAAGCGGAACGTTGTGTGCTTCTGCATATTCAATTTCTTCTTCACGTGATTTAATATCCCACTCTCTCCAAGGAGCGATAATTGGCATATCAGGTGCAAATGCTTTAATAGCAAGTTCAAAACGCACTTGGTCATTACCTTTACCTGTACAACCGTGACAAATCGCATCTGCGCCTTCGGCTAAAGCGATTTCTGCAACTCTTTTACCAATAGATGGACGAGCGAAAGCTGTACCTAAAAGATATTCTTCATATTTTGCACCTGCCTGAACGCAAGGGAAAACATAATCTTCAATAAATTCTTTTGTAAGGTCTTCAACATAAAGTTTAGAAGCACCTGTTTTAATAGCTTTTTCTTCAAGACCTTCTAATTCACTTGCCTGACCAACATTACCTGAAACTGCAATAACTTCACAGTTGTTATAATTTTCTTTAAGCCAAGGAATAATGATTGATGTATCAAGTCCGCCTGAATATGCTAAAACCACTTTTTTTATATTTTTCTTATCCATTTTATTACAGCCGTGCATATTTGCAACAATATTCATTTGATGTGCATAATATTACAACTTTATCATTGTTTTGTCAACACCTTTTTTCATAAATATTTATAAATATTTGCATTTTTGTTATTTTGCACTTTCTTTTTCGTATATTTATGCACTATTTTATGTATATTATGCAATTTATGCATTTTTTATCAAGTTTTCACTTTTTTCAATTTTTTCCAAAACAGACACTTTCTGTGAATTCCTTGAAATTTTTAGGGGATTTCTATTGATTTTTTTAGTGAAATGTGTTAAATTAGTACTGTTAAGTAGATAAGTTTTGTGTATTTTTCTACACATAGTCTCATAAGTGTGTTTTTGTCAGATAAATTGTTAAATCATCCGACAAAATTCAAACACAATTTTATTTTCGTATTTTGGAGGTCTTTTCTGTGGATAAGAGAACTCTCTTGGCTGTTGATGATGCTGAAATCAACAGAAAGATACTGTCTAAACTTTTTTCAAATGATTTTGATGTGCTTGAAGCATGCGACGGTAAAGAAGCGCTTGATATAATAAATGAGCGTAGTGGTAATATTGACATCGTTGTTCTCGATATAATTATGCCGGGGTATGACGGGTTCTATTTCCTTGAAAAAATCAGAGAAACAGAATTTTCAAGTATTCCAGTTGTTATTGCGACAACAGATAATTCACCCGAAGCTGAAAACAGACTTTTAGACCTCGGTGCAACTGACTTGATTTATAAACCATTCAATCCACAAAATGCCGTAAAAAAAGTTAATGCAATTCTTGCCCGTTACGATACAGAAAACCAGAGAATAAAATCTACCGCATCATCTTTAGAAGCCCGTCACACAATCGTAATGCGTCAGACTAATACATTCTCTGCCGAATACAACTTTATAACAGGTAAAACATTTATTGACCCTGAATACTCTTCTTATGTACACAGGGACTTCTGCAACATTGATATTTTTGACCCAACTACTATGATCGGCCTTATTTACAGACCTGATTTAGATGCAGTTATCTCTTTCCTTAATATAGGCGATATCCACGAAACTGTTCAGAAATATATAAACATAAGAATTCTCACTGACAACAATATTTATGAATGGTTCCGACTTGCTCTTACTTTACATATTGAAAATGGAATCAAAACAAGAGCAATTCTTACTTTCAACAACATCAATAATGAGATGGAAGCAATTAAGAAACTCGAAATTTTCTCATCTATTGACAGACTTACAAAAATCCCTAACAGAAATACATTTGTTGAAAAAACACAAACAATTATTGAATCAAATCCTGATGTTAAATTTGCAATTGTTCGTTTTGATATAGAAGGTTTCAAAATTATAAACCAACTTTTTGGTACATCTGAAGGCGACTCTATACTTAAATTCATCGCCGTTAAACTCCAGGAAATTATTGAACCGGTAAAAAATGGTACTTACTGTCGTATTACTTCCGATTTATTTGCGTTTTCTGTTCCTTACGAAAGCGAAGAGTTACTTAACTCTATAATTGATACATTGGTTGCCGCAGTTAAAATGTATCCGCTTAATTTTGATATCACACTTTCATTTGGTATTTACATAGCAGAAAATTCAGAATACTCTGTAAGGCACATGCTTGACAGAGCCGGTGTTGCACAGAAAGCAACAAAAAATAATTATAAATCTCACGTTTCTTATTTTGATGAAGCACTTCGTGAACAAGAAGAGATTGAAATTACTATCGTTTCAGAAATGAAGCGTGCGCTTGAAAATGGTGAATTTAAAATTTATCTTCAACCGAAAGTTGATATGAGAACCGGTGAAATCATCGGTTCTGAGGCACTTGTGCGTTGGGTACACCCTGAAAAAGGTCTTATTTCACCAAGAAGTTTTATTCCTATTTTTGAAAACAATGGTTTCATTACAGAACTTGACTACTACATTTTTGCAACTGTTTCAAAACAACTTGACAAATGGCGTAATGAAGGAATTCCGATTCTTCCTGTTTCTGTCAATGTTTCCAGAGCAGACCTTTATGACCCAAATCTCTTCCCTAACATTGTAAAAATAGTTGATACATATAATATTCCACACGAATTCATAGAATTTGAACTTACAGAAAGTTCATTTATTTCAGACAACCACAAGTTAGTTGAACTCACCTACAATCTTCAAAAAGGTGGATTCCACGTACTTATGGACGACTTTGGTAGTGGTTATTCGTCTCTTAACTCACTCAAAGACATCAAAGTTGACGTTCTTAAGATTGATATTAACTTTTTGCCAACATCAACTTCTGATGAGCGTGCAGGTAAAATTCTTACTTCTGTTGTTTCAATGGCAAATGCACTTGATTTAAAAGTAGTTGTTGAAGGTGTTGAAACAAGAGACCAGGCAGATTTTCTTATAAGTATTGGTGCTTACGAAGCACAAGGTTATTACTTCTTCAGACCAATGCCTGTCGAAGAATATGAAGCTGCATTAAAAAAACAGTTAGCAGAAAAAAAGCAATAAAAAATTTACACCTGAATTAAGGTTTGAACCTTATTGTATAGGAGTTTTTGCAATGAAAGAAAACATTTTAATTGTTGATGACGCGGAGTTTTCGCGCAGTGTTATGAGGCAGGCGTTACTTAACGCGGGTTTTGATAACATTATTGAAGCCACAACTGCAGAAGAAGCAAGGAAGTTAGTTGCATCTAAAGAAATTGATTTAACTATTCTTGACATTATGCTTCCTGATAACAACGACCTTAAATTGCTTTATGAAATTCTGGCAATAAATAAGGAAGCAAAAGTTGCTGTTATTTCAGCAATTAACAAACCTGAAATAACACGTGAAGCTCTTTTAGCGGGCGCGCGTGGATTTATAACCAAACCATTCAATGAAACTGACTTTTTATGTAAAGTAAGAATGGCGTTGGAAGACTGATAAAAACAGGGAACAAAACAAGTTTTTAACTTGTTTTGTTCCCTAAATTTTTTCTATAATCCAATAAATAAACCCAAAAAGACTTGCGGCGCCGCATCCGTAAACAATTACCGGTCCTGCTAAATTAAACATTTTTGCCCCTGTACCTAAAATGTGACCCTCTGCTTTAAATTCAAGTGCCGGTGAAACAACAGAATTTGCAAATCCTGTTATCGGCACAAAAGTCCCTGCACCTGCTACTTTCCCGATTTTATCAAACACACCTGTTATTGTTAAAATTGCAGTAATCACAATAAGCGTAACACACACAAGCATTTTGGCTTCTGTAAGCGTTAATGAAGTCATCGAGTAAAGTGTTCTTAAAACTTGCCCGAAACAACTTATTCCACCACCAAATAAAAACGCATTTATAAGGTCTTTTTTAAGAGGTGATTTCGGCGTGATTTTTTCTACTAATTTACTATATTGATAATTTCTCATAAACTCACCAACTTTAGTTTATGTAAAATTTATGAGCATATTCAAAATTTTAAATAAATCTGAATATGCTCATTTCGTTATAAAATATAAATAATAATATCTCTACGACCCCAGTTAACACATTCCTGTTCAGTGTCCATATAAAGGTCAACTGTCCAGTCTGTACTGTTAACAAAACCGCCAGTGTCAGCTGCTATACAATAACCATATACTCTTTTGCCAACTGCAGAAACAATATACATTTCTGTGCCATAAGGAATTTCGTTAGGGTCAACTGCTATATAACCGGTTCTTGCCTTTTCACCTGTTGATGTTATACCACCGGGTATGCAATAAGCGGTTGCTTTTGCGTTAATTGCTTTTTTGTAGTTCGTTGGAATTCCATTTGCGCCAATATTAACGTATGACGGAACTGCAAGGTCACTTATAGGTGTTGTTGAAGGGGTAGTTGAAGGCTTGATATTTGCCTTTGTACCAACCTCTAAAACTTTATCAACCGGTCTTTTTGTAATTTTTGATTCTTTCACAACTGAATCAATAAGAACACCATCAATATAAGATTCTTTATAAGTTATTTCTCTTACACCATTCTGACCTTCTACCCTGACTCTTGTTTTGCCGGATGCTAAAGCGTCGGTGTAAACATATTTTGTGGTGTAACTGAGTTTTTCGGTAACTGTGTAAACTTTTGTTTTTACTTTTATTACTTCTATTTCAATACCGTTCATAAGAGGTGTGTTTTCACCCGGTCTTGTAAAATCATCATCACTGATATTAAGATCAACTTTAGAAATAGCGTCACCAACAGTTTTACCTGAAACAGTTCTTTCATAAACTGCTCCATCAATTATAATCTTGATGTCATAAGCACCATAAATTTCGATTTCTAACCCCTCTGAAAGTGGTTCGTCTAACGAATAATTTACTGATGCACCTTGGGGAAGTTTAATTCCTGCTGTTTCAATAGCATCTTCAACTGTACCCGAAGCAAATACTGCGTAAGTCGAACCATCATAGTTAGTAATAGAAACACTCACGCCTCTGTAAATTGTGATTACTGAACCATCTACACCAGCCTTAAATTCCGATAAATCAAGCGTGTCACCGTATGCTTCATTAAATAAAAATTCTGTTTCTTCGAGAATTTTTTCAGGGTCAGACTCTGATGTTGTAAGGTTTGTAACCTTTTCACCGTCTCTAATTACTAAATCGTAAGATTTTGACGGTTTAGCGAATGCAGTAACTGAAAGGAAAAATAACACTACAACCATAAGAAGAGCAATACTTCTTACAGATGAAGGCAACTTGCATCCGCCTTTTTTTCTGAATGTCATGGTATAAATACTCCTTAAACTCGCAATTCTTATAATAAAGTTTTCCTTAAGAATTGCTTTAATAGATATTCTTGCTCACAATTAAAAATTGAGTCGTCACTCTCAACTTAAAAGTATAAACAAAAACACCCCGTTCTCTTTCTGTTTATCCTATGGCAAACTGTATTATAACCATTTTTTTGTGATTGTCAAATAATTAACCCCTTTACATTTTGTTTAATTTGCACAAACATTTTCTCTTTACTCTACATTTTACCCCATTTTATTGTATTTTATTCAACATCTGTCGTGTATCAAGACTTGTATTTTTGTAAAAAGTGCAAAAATTACAATTTGTAACTTTTTCAAATCAAAATATGGTGTATTTTTTTAATTTTTATTGACATATACACAAATTAAAGCAATAATATTATATACAATAATAATTATTTATCTTCAAGGAAAAGATTATGAGAATTGAAATACCGGAAAAAATAAATGCCATTATAACACATTACGAGAAAAACGGATATGAAGCCTACTGTGTAGGCGGTAGTATCCGTGACAGTGTAATGGGAATAAGCATCGGCGATTGGGATATTACTACTTCTGCCCTGCCCACAGAAACAAAAGAACTCTTTAAAAATGAAAAAATAGTTGAAACAGGAATTAAACACGGAACAGTTTCTATTATAAAAGACCACGAAGCAATAGAAGTAACAACTTTCAGAATTGACGGTGAATATTCTGACAATCGTCACCCTGAAAATGTATCTTTCACAAGAAGTCTCAAAGAGGATTTAAAAAGAAGGGATTTTACTGTAAATGCTTTGGCGTATTCTCATAGTTCCGGCATAATCGACTTATATGGCGGACTTTCTGACATAGAAAAAAAAGTAATAAGAACTGTCGGCAATCCGCAAGAGAGATTTAATGAAGACGGACTGCGTATTATGAGAGCTTTGCGTTTTGCTTCTACCCTTGGTTTTACTATTGAAGAAGAAACTAAAAAAGCAATTCACAAACAAAAGCATTTATTAAAAAACATCTCGGTTGAAAGAATTTCTGTTGAACTCAACAAATTACTTTTGGGTAATAATGTATTTAATATTTTAACTGAATTTGCAGATGTATTCGCTGTTATAATTCCGGAAATTGAGCCTTGTATTGATTTTAAGCAATACGGCAAAAAACACGCTTATGACGTCTGGACCCACATCTGCCATACAGTTGACACTATTCCGAATAATAAAATTTTAAGAATTACTATGCTTTTACACGATTTGGGTAAAGTGCCTACTCATAAACTTAATGAAAATGGCGACAGTACATTTAAAAATCATGCGTTAGTCGGTGGCGAAATGGCAAGAGAAATTTTAACAAGACTTCGTTTTGACAAAAAAACAATTAACAGAGTTTCCTTTTTAGTAAGTCATCACGATTTTGAACCACCCGCAACCAAAATCGAATTAAAGAAAAAAATGAAAGTATTAACTCCTGAAGATATCAGAACCTTGCTCACCATAAAAAAGAGTGATCGGGGTGCTCTTTCAGAAAGTTACAGAGATATAAGCAAAGAATCAGAACAAGTTTTAGTATGGCTTAACGAAATCGAAGAAATGGGCGAATGTGTTACTATCGCACAATTAAAAATAAACGGAACCGATTTAATAAAGTTTGGTTTAAAAAACGAAGAAATCGGCAAAAAATTAGATTATCTTCTTGATTGTGTTATTGAAGAAAAAGTCACTAATACAAAACAAGCACTTTTATCTTTTTTAAGTTGACATTGTTATTATAATAGTATAAAATAATGGTAATTATAATGGTATATTATATGCCATAAAAAAAGACGAAAAAGGTGATGAAATGCGCAATTCATATCCTCTTAACTTTGAATGGAAATACTCTCCGGAATTCAGAGAAGAAATGACAAAAGTAAAATTTAATGACAAGGCTTTTGAAACTGTAGATATTCCACACGCTAATAAAGAAATCCCTTATAACTATTTCGATGAAAAATGCTATCAGTTTGTAAGTTGTTACCGTAAGCATTTTGATTTACCAAAGAAAGATAATAAAAAATACATTCTTCATTTTGAGGGTGCGGCTGTTTATTCAAAAGTTTATCTTAATGATGAGTTTTTAGGTGAATATAAAGGTGCCTACAATCGTTATTCATTTGATATTACAAATGTTGTAAACAAAAAGAGTAATGTTTTAGTAGTTGAACTTGACTCAAGTGAACGCCCTGAAATCCCACCTTTTGGTAATGTAGTTGACTACCTCGTTTATGGTGGTATTTATCGTGAAGTATGGATTGAAGAAGTAAGTGAAATCTATATTTCAGATGTATTTGTAAGAACTTTAAATATTCACCAGCCAAAAAAAGTGCTTGATATTGATGTTGCATTCTCTGAGAGTACAGAAGGCACTCTTAAATTCCGTTTAGAAAAAGACGGTAACACAATCGGTGAAAAAGAATGTAAAGTAAAAGGTACTGTTATAAACGCTAAATGGGCAGTAGAAAATGTTAATCTCTGGGATATAAATAACCCTGAACTTTATAATCTTTATGTTTCATTCAACAATGAAGACGAATACAAAGTTCGTTTCGGTTTCAGAGAAGTTAAATTCAGAAAAGACGGTTTCTACCTTAACGGTAAAAAGATTAAAATACGTGGTCTTAACCGTCACCAGAGCTACCCTTATGTTGGTTACGCTATGCCCGAAAATGTTCAGAAAGCAGACGCAGACTTACTTAAATATAAATTAGGTGTAAATTTAGTCAGAACCTCTCACTACCCTAACAGTGTTCACTTCCTCAATCGTTGTGACGAAATTGGTCTTTTAGTATTTACAGAAATGCCAAGCTGGCAGTTCTTGGGTGAAGGCGAATGGCGTGATATTTGTCTTGACAATGTTAAAAGAATGGTTATCCGTGACAGAAATCACCCGTCAGTAATTCTCTGGGGTGTTCGTGTTAATGAAGGTCTTGACTGTGACGAATTTTACACAGAAACAAATAAAATGGCTCGTTCACTTGATAACACCCGCCAGACAGGTGGTGTAAGAAATATGCCACGAAGCCATTTACTTGAAGATGTTTACACATACAATGACTTTTCACATTCAGGCGGTGCTGTTCACCTTTTACCACCTGCAATTGTTACAGGTTTTAACGCTCCGTATCTTGTTACAGAGCATAATGGTCATATGTTCCCTACAAAATCATTTGACCGTGAAGCATTAAGAACAGAACACGCTTTAAGACACACAAGAGTTCTTAACACTGCTTATGGCAATGACAGAATCAGCGGTGCTATTGGTTGGTGTATGGCTGACTACAACACCCACAAAGACTTTGGTAGCGGTGATAAAATCTGTTACCACGGTGTTACAGATATGTTCCGTGTACCGAAACTCGGTGCAGCAGTTTATCGTTCACAACAAGAACACGAACCATATTTAGAAGTTACTTCTGCTATGGATATTGGTGAGCATCCGGGCGGTGTTATTGGTAAGGTTTACATTTATTCTAACTGTGATTACGTTAAACTTTATAAAAATGGTAAATATACAAGTACAGTTTACCCTACCGACTCACAATTTAAAAATCTTCCGCACCCACCGGTTATTGCTGCTGACTTTATTGGCGATGCTTTAACAGAGGTTGATAAATTAGACCCGACAACTGCTTCGATTTTAAAACCTGCACTTGTTGCAGCTCAAATGGAACAGTTCAAAATGCCACCTCACAACTTCTTAAGAGCGGGTGCCGCTATGATTACAGGCAGACTTTCATTTAACAGAATGTTTGACCTTGTTACAAAATATATTGGCGGTTGGGGTGAACAACAAATCACCTACCGTTTTGAAGGCTATAAAGACGGCGAATGTGTTGCTACTGTTGTAAGAACTGCTGTAGAATCTCTTAATTTAGAGGTTAATGCAGACTCAACTGTATTAAGACAAGGCGACACCTACGATGCTACAAGAATTGAGTTAATCGTAAAAGACCAGAACGGCAACAGAGTACCTTTTGTTGACAGTTCTGTAAAGGTTACTGTTGATGGTCCTGCTACTGTTATCGGCCCTACAGAATTCCCTCTTATTGGTGGCGACAGAGCATTCTGGGTAAGAACAAACGGTAAAAAAGGTAAAATTAAAATTACAATAAATGCATCAGGAATTGAAGAAAAGACAATTGAATTAGTTTCTGAATGATTTTTAAATTAAAACAAGAATAGGAATGAAAAGCACAATGGAAAAAAAACCATATTATATTACAACTGCTATTGCTTACACATCAAGAAAACCGCATATCGGTAACTCTTACGAAATTGTCTTAGCCGATGCTCTTGCGAGATTCAAGCGAATGCAGGGTTATGATGTATTTTTCCAGACTGGTACTGATGAACACGGTCAGAAAATCGAAGAATATGCTGCTGAAGCCGGTATTTCTCCGAAAGAATATGTTGATAAAGTTGCGGGTGAAATCAAAGGCGTTTGCGACTGCCTTAACACAACTTATGACAAATTTATTCGTACAACTGACGAAGACCACGAAAAATCAGTACAGAAAATCTTCGAAAAACTTTATAATCAGGGCGATGTTTACAAAAGCGAATATGAGGGTTGGTACTGCGTACCTTGCGAAAGTTTCTTTACAGACTCTCAGTTAGTTGACGGCAAATGCCCTGACTGCGGCAGAGAAGTAAGAAAAGAAAAAGAAGAAGCATATTTCTTCAAAATGAGTAAATATCAAAAACAGTTAGAAGAATACATTGAACAAAATCCTGACTTCATTTATCCTGAAAGTCGTAAAAAGGAAATGATAAACAACTTCATAAAACCCGGTCTTCAGGATTTATGTATTTCACGTTCAACTTTTAAATGGGGTATTCCTTTCCCTAACGACCCAAAACACGTTATTTACGTTTGGGTTGATGCACTTCTTAACTATATTACAGGACTTGGTTACAATCCTGATAACCAACCAGAAATGTACAAAAAATACTGGCCGGCAGATGTTCACATCATTGGTAAGGATATTCTTCGTTTCCACACAATTTACTGGCCGATTATGCTTATGGCACTCGGTGAGCCACTTCCAAAACAAGTTTTTGGTCATCCTTGGCTTCTTTCCGGTGAAGATAAAATGTCAAAGTCCCGCGGTAATGTTATTTATGCTGATGACCTTTGCGACCGCTTCGGTGTTGACGCAGTGCGTTATTATCTTCTTTCAGAAATGCCTCACGCACAAGACGGCTCAATCACCTACAGCACAATTATTGAGCGTTTCAATTCAGATCTCGCTAATACTTTAGGTAACCTTGTTAATCGTACAATTGCTATGAACAACAAGTATTTTGACGGTGTAATTCAGTCACCTGCAGCAGAAGAAGAATTAGACAAAGAATTAAAAGATATGGCTCTTTCTGTTCTTCCTGAAGTTACAAAACTCCTTGACACTTACAGAGTGAGTGATGCTCTTTCAAAAATATTTGAACTCGCAAAAAGATGTAACAAATACATTGACGAAACAATGCCTTGGGCACTTGCTAAAGACGAAGACAAAAAAGCTCGTCTTGGTACAGTTCTTTACAACTTACTTGAAAGTATCCGTTTTGTTGCAGTTTTATTAAAACCATTTATGCCAACTACCAGTGATGCTATATTCTCACAAATCAATTGTAATATTGACAATTTAGAGTCGCTCGAAAGCTTTGGTAAATTAGTAGCAGGTGGTAAAGTTGGTGACGCAACACCTCTCTTTAATCGTCTTGATATGGAAAAGACTTTAGCAGAAATTGAAGCAACTCTTCCCGAAGTAAAAGAAGATGAAGAAGAAAAAACAATCATCGGTCTTAAAGAGATTGAATTTGATGATTTTATGAAAGTAGAACTTCGTGTTGCAAAAGTTATTGACTGCGAACCAATTAAAAAAGCTAAAAAACTTTTAAAACTCACACTCGATGATGGTACAAAAGAACCACGCACAGTTGCTTCCGGTATTGCTCAATGGTACAAACCGGAAGACCTCATTGGCAAAAGTGTTGTTATCGTTGCAAACTTAAAGCCAAGAACACTTTGCGGTGTTGAAAGTAAAGGTATGGTTTTAGCAGGTGAAATCACTGAAGATAACATTAAAGTTCTCTTTGTTGATGGTATGCCTGCAGGTACAATGTTAGGATAATTCACAGAAAGAAAAATTATGGACTTCATTTTTGATACTCACGCACATTATAACGATAAAGCTTTTGATGAAGACAGAACCGCTTTGCTCGACTCTTTTTCTGAGTCGGGCATTTTGGGTGTAATAAATTGTGGGACAGATATTGAGTCTTCAAAAAAATCAATTAAACTTTCAGACCAATATGATTTTATGTACTGTGCAGTAGGCTTTCACCCAGAAGATATAAATAAAGCGGGTGAAAAATATATTGAACAAATAAAAGAACTTTCAAAGCACAAAAAATGCGTTGCAATTGGTGAAATCGGACTTGATTATTATTGGGTAAAAGACAACAAAGAAGAACAAAAAAGAATTTTTACTGAACAGATTATTTTAGCAAATGAGTTAGATTTACCTGTTATTGTGCATTCAAGAGATGCTCATAATGATACTCTTGAAATTCTCAAAAAGTACAAACCTAAAGGTGTACTTCACTGCTTTTCGGGTAGTGTAGAAGTTATGAAAGAAGTATTAAAACTTAATATGTATATAGGGCTTGGTGGCGCAGTAACTTTTAAAAATGCCCGTGTACCTCTCGAAGTGGCGGAAAACTTACCGCTACAAAAACTTCTTTTAGAAACTGACTGCCCATATATGAGTCCTGTGCCATATCGTGGCAAAAGAAATCAAAGCACATATATTTCATATGTTGCAGAAAAAATAGCAGAAGTGAAAAATCTTACAAAAGATGAAGTTCTCACAACTGCTAATAAAAATGCCTCTGAATTATTCAGGATTAACTTATGATTTCTTTTAAACTCTCCCCTGCATCTTCTTTATCTATTATTTTTAAAAATCCGTAATAACCATACATCGAGTCTAATTTTTCTAAAAACTCTTCACTTACACCGTAGTTTATGATTACTACGGTGCATTTTTTATGTATTCCCGAAAAGTCAAGAAATTCTCTTAAATTTTCTATGCGACTAAAAATTTCTTCATTTTCTTTATGAACGGGCAATAATAATGTAAACTGTTCTTCTTTAAACGTAATAAACTTAAAAATCAAAAATCTTAAAATACTTAAAATTCCTATTATCGCAAATATCAGCGTAAATATTTCTGTATTCAAAAAAACACCCCCTATAGTGCATTTTATTCCAATACCACTATTTTGGTGATTTTTATTGAAAAACAAGTGCTTTTATGTTAAAATAAATGTGTATGTAATTAAATTTCTTTTCGGAGGGTATTATGGAAAGATTATTGACAAGATGGGGTAAAGTTTTAGACAAAAACTGCCCACTTAACGATTATCCAAGACCACAATTCAAACGTGACAGTTTTATTTGCTTAAATGGTGTGTGGAATTACGCTATTTATGGCGAGAACAAAAAATTCAGCGGTTTTCAGGGGGAAATCGTTGTTCCCTTCAGCCCTGAAGCAATTTTAAGTGGGGTTGAAAAATTAGTTCAACCAACTGACACGCTTTACTACCAGAAGCTTTTCAACTTTACAAAAACAAAGTCAAAAGTGCTTTTACACTTCGGTGCGGTAGATTATAAATGCACAGTTTCTTTGAATGGTACTGTTGTTGGTGAACATACCGGCGGTTATTTACCATTTTCATTTGATGTTACTGCATTGATTTTAAACGGCGAAAATGACTTAAGAGTTACTGTTACTGACCCTACTGAAACGGGTTCACAGGCTCGTGGTAAACAGACATTTAATCGTGGTGGAATCTGGTACACACCACAGTCAGGCATCTGGCAGACAGTTTGGATTGAAGAAGTGCCTTACGATTATATTACAAATATAAAACTCACGCCTGATATTGATAACAATGAATTACAGGTTGAAGTTGCATATTCTAACGAAATAATGCCGGAAATAGGCGTTATGGTTATGGATAAAAATAAAATGATTGCTGCTGCAAAACTCACAGATGGTAAAGGAACTATTAAATTAGAAAACTACGAACTTTGGTCACCGGAGAATCCATACCTTTATGATATCAAATTCGCTGCAGCTGATGACAGAGTTGACAGTTACTTTGCTATGAGAAAATTCAGCACCGGAGTTGATTCTGATGGCACACCAAGATTTATGCTTAATAACAAGCCATATTTCTTTAACGGACTTTTGGATCAAGGCTACTGGTCAGATGGTCTTTACACAGCACCTTCTGACGATGCTTTGATTTATGACATTCAGACAATGAAAGATTTAGGCTTCAACACATTAAGAAAACACATTAAAATTGAGCCGCTTCGTTGGTATTACCACTGCGACAGACTTGGTATGATTGTATGGCAGGATATGATTAACGGTGGTGGAAAATACAATTTCCTTGCTATTGGTACATTACCATTCCTTGGTATGCTCTTTAACAATAAAAAAGTGGGTAGAGTACCTGACGATAAACGCAATTATTTATTCTACGCAAGAACAGATGAAAAAGGCAGAGAAGAATATTTTAAAGATTCAGAAGAAATGATAAACCTTCTTTACAATGTTCCTTCACTCGCTCTCTGGACTCCTTTCAATGAAGCTTGGGGACAATTTGACTCTGTTAAAGCGTGTGAATTTTATAGACAAAAAGACCCTACAAGACTCATTGACCACGCAAGTGGTTGGGTTGACCATGGTGCAGGTGACGTAAACAGTTTCCACATTTACTTTACACCATTTATGTTCCCGAAATTCAACAAAGAAGACAGAAGACCTATTGGTCTTACAGAATTCGGTGGTTACTCAATGCGTTTCAGAGGTCACACATATAACAAAGAAAAATTCTTTGGTTACAGAAAATATTACGCACAAGAAAAATTTGACGCTGCAATCAAACATCTTTACGAGGACAGAATATATAAATGTATGAAAGAAAAAGGTCTTTCTGCAACAATTTATACAGAAGTAAGTGACGTCGAAGACGAACTCAACGGACTTCTCACTTATGACCGTGAAGTTATAAAAGTTTCACCTGAAATGATGAAAGCAGCAAACGAGAAGTTAAAACTTTAAGTTTTAACTTTCGTTTGCAGTTGCTAGTGGCTAGTATGGCTAGTTGCAAGTGTTATAAAAATAAAAAGACTCTATCATTTAAAGTTTTTTGTAAACTTAAATGATAGAGTTATTTTTTAACCGTCTTATGCCTGATTACTGTTTAATGCATTATCAATTGCTTTTAATAGTGAATCTTCGTGAGATGAGGGTAAATCGCAATTATAATGCCATATCATCACACCGCCGAAACCATTGTTTATAGCATACTCTGTTTTCTTTTCTATTACTTCTGATGTATTAAACCAAAAATCCTTATCAATATCATTACAATGGTACCAGCCATTTTCATCTATTTTTTCATAGTAACCATTATAACCATACCAGTACCCCGACATATCAGTGGGCCTTGAATAAAACGGAAGCCCTACATTAACTTTTTCTTGTGGTATTCCGTGAAGCCCGACTGTGTTAACCAAATCTATAGTTTGCTCATATGTTGCGTGCTTGCCCTCTTCGTCGTTAAAATCATAAACCATAAGCTCAAAAGTATCAACCGCTTCTATTGCAGATAAACTGAATTTTATATCCCAGTCGCTACAAGCAACACCCAATGTATAATCTCCTAACTTTTCATTAAGTGAAACTAAAAATTTGTTGTATTCTTTCCACGCATTTTTTGAAAGTGGATATTCATAATCAAAATGAACCCCTGAAAATTCATACTCTTCTAAAACTTTAATAATGTTATCTTCTAAAACACCACTTGTAAACGCCTTGTTATATTCGTTACTTTGCGCTTCCATCTGTTCTTCCCATACGTCTGACTCTGAATGCCATTCGGGACCTAAAAGATTAAGTGTAATATTTATATCTCGTTCGCCTATTGCATTTCTGATATTTTTTAACGCTGTTTCTAATTTGTCTTTTTCATAAACAATATTACCCTTATTATCAAAAGACGCACACTCAAAAAGAATAACGTCAGTAATAATATCAAAATCTTCACTATAAAGACTGTTTTCTTCCTGAATATAGTCACCCCTTATGTAAGTTGTAACCTTAAAGTTTTCAACCTTTTTGTCAGGTGAACTAATATCAAACCCTAAAAATCCTGTAACAATGGTTGCAAGCGAAGTAAAAAAAGCAACTACACTCATAAAAAATGCAGACATAAAAATTTCTCCTTTGTTTTTTACTATATCTATATTTACAAAAACACGGGCATTTGTCAAGTTTATTTGAAAAAATGTTGTGTTTATGATATACTCAATTT
>JAFSBS010000173.1 GCA_017437165.1 Clostridia bacterium | reverse complement strand
TGTTTCTGTTTGTCGTCAGTTGGTAGTTTTGCTTCCTGTTGCGTGGTTACTTTCACGAACCGGTCGTCTTGAACTTGTGTGGTTTGCATTCCCTATTGCTGAGAGTGTGTCGCTTATACTCAGTGCAGTATTCTTAAAGAAAACATTAAAACACGCAAAAGAACGAATGAAAGATTTAATTTCATAAAATTAAAGGGTAGTTGAAAAACTGCCCTTGTTTTTTTACAAAAAACGAGAAAAATATATGAAAAACAAAGAAAATGTTTGAAAAAACAAGAAAATTTCTTTGTGCAGAATAAAATTGTCAAAAAAACATATTAAAAAGTCACAAAAACATACTTGAAGTTCACTTGAACCTGTGATATAATCAAACCACAACATTAAGTTGATGACAACTTAAGGAGGTGGAGTATGTTGGAATTGATACCAGGCACAGTGCTGAACTTTAATAGCGTTGCGGCAGATAATTGTTATTCTGTCATTGCTCCGCTGTTAACAGTTACAAAAGGGTTAACCTTGGCACAGGTCAGAGAACTTACGGGGCTTGAAGCCTCAACAATTCAGAATTGGGTAAAGCGTGGTTGGGTTAAAAATCCTGAAGGTAAGCGCTACGGTGAAGAACAGGTAATGCGTATCATTCTTATAAATATGATGCGTGGCTCAATGCAACTTGAACAAATCGCATTTCTGATGAGTTATATCAACGGGTCAGTTGAAGACCGTTCAGACGACATTTTACCCGACAGGGAATTATTCAATATTCTGTGTAGTATAATTTATACGTGCCAACAGAATGCTGTTGCAGATACAGAATATCTTGACCGTGTCATTGATAATCGTCTTGAACACGCAAAAATTAGTGACGGTGTTTCTCAGAAAAAATTGAGAACTGCACTCAGGGCTATGGTGCTTGCAATTCTTGCAACACAAATGAAAGAACTTGCACAAAAGGCATTTATTCAGTTAATGTAGGGAGGGGTTTATATGACGGATTTTAATGTATCAGTTTCACCTGATGAGGCTATTGACCTCATTGATAAAGCAGTTATAAACGGTTCAATTACAGGTCAAAAAATTGACGAATATGTAAGCGATATGGGGAACGGTACAAAACTTACAGTTTCAGTTTACGAAAAACATTATTACCGTGCAGGTAATCGCCTTACATTGACAGTTGTTGCAGATAACCTTCGCGGAAAGACGCATATCCATGTAATAAGTGGTGGTGGCGGTCAGGGCCTTTTGAGGTTTGATTGGGGTGCATCAGGCAGTTTTGAAGATACTGTTATGGACGCACTTTACAAATATGTAATTGAGTAAAGGAGTGAAAGAGTTGGAGTTTTTATTTGAAAATTTGTGGGCATTGTGGGTCGCTGTGGGCGTTGTAGCCCTTATAATTGAACTTTCAACAGCGGCACTTGTGTCAATATGGTTTGTACCTGCGGCACTTCTTACTTGTCTTGTGTCTTTGGTGATTGACAGTTTTCTTGTTCAAGCACTCGTCTTCGTAATACTCAGTATAATTGCTATGTTTATTTCTCGTAAGGTTTACAAGAAATACATAAAAAAAGAAAAAGACGAAGTAAGTGCTGACAGTAAACTTATCGGGAAATATGGTAAAACTACTGAAGATACAGATGAACTTAACGGAAAAGTGCTTGTAGGCGACATTTATTGGAAAGCCAAAACCCAGAATGGCGAAAAAATAGAAAAAGACCAATCAGTTAAAATAATAAGCGTTGAGGGAACAACGCTCGTTATAACTAAATA
>JAFSBS010000172.1 GCA_017437165.1 Clostridia bacterium | reverse complement strand
AAGAGGGTACGCCATTTCTTATAAAGATGACTCGCCAGTTACAAGTGTAAAGAGTGTTAAGAACGGCGATAATATTAAAGTTAAAGTAACAGACGGTGAATTTTTTGCGTGTGTTACTGAAGTGAAAGGTAATTAAAGATGGAACAGAATTACGAAGAATCAATTAAAAGATTGGAAGAAATTACAGCGTTACTTGAAGAAGGTAAACTTTCAATTGATGAAAGTTTAAACCTTTTTTCAGAAGCTACTGAAATTTTAAGTAAATGTACAAAATATCTTGATTCTGCAGAGCAGAAAATATCAAGTCTTATTAAAGGTGAATAATATATGAATGCTAAAATCCGGGAGTATTCTTCTCTTGTTGAAGAAAAACTTTATAAATATTTTGAAGTATCATTACCACAATATAAGACTCTTTTTGATTCAATGGAGTATAGTGTTAAAAATGGTGGTAAAAGGGTAAGACCACTTTTGACGCTCCTGTTTTATAATGCTTGTGGAAAAGACGATGTTTTAAAAGCAATGCCGATGGCTGAAGCGGTTGAGTTTATCCATACTTATTCATTGATTCATGATGATTTGCCGTGTATGGATAACGACGATTTTCGTCGTGGTAAACCATCAAACCACAAAGTATATGGTGAAGCAGTAGCACTTTTAGCAGGTGATGGACTTTTAACTGCTGCTTTTGAGAGAATTTCAAGTTGGTCGTTAGCAGGTCTTTATGATGCAGAAACAGCAGTAAAAGCAATAAATGAATTGTCTGTTTATGCAGGTTCTCGTGGTATGATTGGTGGTCAGATTATTGATATTGGTAATGAAAATAATCCTGATGCTGATTTTGACACTTTGCAACTTATGGATAGTTTAAAAACTGGTTGCCTTATTTCAGTTGCTTGTGCATTGGGTTGTATTGTTGCGGGTGCTTCTGACGATTTAGTGAACTCAGCAAAAATCTTTGGTGAAAAATTAGGACTTGCATTTCAAATTAAAGATGATATTTTAGATGTGACAAGTTCACTTGAAAAGTTAGGAAAAATGACGGGTAGCGATAAAGTAAATAATAAATCTACTTATGTTACACTTTTAGGTGTTGAAAAATGTGAAGAACTTGTAAAAACACTTACAGCAGAAGCAATGGAATCGTTAAATGTTTTCCCAAATAACGGGTTAATTAAAGAATATGCGGATTATCTTCAAAACAGAGAGTATTGATATTTTATGAAACACGAATTGTTAGAGAAAATTAAATCCCCGCAAGATGTGAAAAATCTTGATGAAAAAAAACTTCCTCAACTTGCTGAGGAGGTCAGGGAGGTTATTGTCTCAACTGTTTCACAAAATGGTGGTCACTTAGCTTCAAATCTGGGTGTGGTTGAATTGACAATTGCGCTTCATCGTGTTTTTAATTCACCAGATGACAAAATTATATGGGAGGTAGGTCATCAGGTTTATACACATAAACTTTTAACCGGCAGATATGAAGAATTCAAGACGCTTCGACAAAAAGATGGTCTTTCAGGCTTTTCAAGACCAAACGAGAGCGAGCATGATATCGTTTATAGTGGTCATAGTAGTGTTTCTATTTCTACTGCTATGGGTATCGCCGCTGCCAATAAAGTAAATGGTAAAAAAGATTCAGCTATTGCAGTTTTAGGTGATGGCGCTCTTACCGGTGGTCTTGTTTACGAGGCACTTAACAATACAAGAAGTTTGAAAGATGCTAAACTTATTATCATACTTAATGATAATGGTATGTCTATTTCTAAAAATGTAGGTAATCTTGCAAAGAAACTTGCAGTAATGCGCTCTACAAAAGAGTATTTCAAATTCAAATCTTTAGCAGAGAGAATTATATCTAAAATTCCATTTGTAGGTGTTAAATTAGCTGACAGGATTCTTAAAACAAAAACCGATATTAAAAATATGATGTACGGAAGTAATCTGTTTGAAGATTTGGGTGTTCGCTATATGGGACCGATTGATGGTCACAATATAGAGCATCTGTGCGAAGCACTTGAGGGTGCTAAAAACTTAAATCATCCTGTGTTGTTACATATCAACACAGTTAAAGGTAAAGGTTATAGTTT
>JAFSBS010000171.1 GCA_017437165.1 Clostridia bacterium | reverse complement strand
TATTAGTCAAGCACTTTCTAAAAATATGTCATTTTGAATAAAACAGAGTGCATTTAAAGACAAAAAATGCATCTATATACTATTTTTGACAAATTTTAAATTAGGTATTGGAATTATCTGCAATATATATTATAATGGTATAGGCATTTTTGTAAATCATCACTTTTAAAGGAGTGACACTAATGGCAAGTAAATATACTGTTGAGTTATCAAAGCTCATCCGTGACAATAGTTTGGAAATCGTTTATATGCCAAATAAGCCGGAAAACGAATTGTTAATACGCTCTCAGGATGTTAATCGTCCCGGTCTTATGTTTGCGGGTTACGGCAAACACTTTGACCCTGAAAGGCTTGAATTTTTAGGTCTTGGTGAAATGGACTATTTAAAAGAATTGGATGATGAAACTGCTAAAAATCGTCTTCGTAATTTCTTTGAACTCAAGCCTCCTGCTGTAATTGTAACACGCGGTATTGAAATTCCTGAAAACTTTTTGAAATTTGCAGAACAATACGAAGTTCCTCTTTTAAAAAGCAACGAAACAACTTCAGAAATAATGTCAACAATCATTTCTTATTTGGGTGTCGAATTAGCGGAAAGGATATCTCGCCACGGTGTACTCGTTGAAGTTTACGGTGAAGGTATTTTAATTGTTGGTGACAGTGCAGTCGGTAAAAGTGAAACTGCAGTTGAACTTATAAAACGCGGTCATCGTCTTATTGCCGATGACGAAGTTTTAATAAAGAAAGTCTCATCAAAATCACTTGTTGGCTCCGCACCCGACAACAGTCGTCACTTTGTAGCATTGCGCGGCCCCGGTATTATTGATGCTCGAAATATTTTTGGTATGGGTGCTGTTAAACAAACTGAAAAAATTGATTTGGTTATTAAGCTTGAACAATGGGATGCTACAAAATCTTATGACACACTCGGTACCGAAGATGTTTATGCAACAATCTTAGGTATTAAGGTTCCTGCAACAGTTGTTCCCGTTAAACCAGGTAGAAACCTTTCAATTATAATTGAAATTGCCGCTATGAACCACCGTCAGAAAAAGATGGGTTACAATGCTGCAAAAGAATTTTTACAAAGGGTTGGTATGGAAGACTTTGATATGCCACCAACAGAACTTGAACTTTGGTTTTAATATAAAAATTTGTAATAAATATAACACGGAGGTATATAATTATGTATAGAATAGGTGTTGACCTTGGCGGTACAAATATCGCTACAGGTGTACTTAATGAAAACAATGAAATCGTAGGCAGGGGTAAAGTTAAAACAAGAGCTCCTCGTCCTGCTTCTGAAATTTTCGACTCAATCAAAGAGTCAGTAGAAATGGCTATTAAAGATGCAGGTATTTCTATTGATGATGTTCTCTCTATCGGTATTGGTACACCCGGTTCTGTTAACAAGGCAACAGGCGAAATTGAATTTTCGAACAATCTTCAATTCAATAACGTTCCCGCAAAAGAAATGCTTGAAGCAAGACTTAAAAAGCCTGTTTATCTTGAAAATGATGCTAACTGTGCTGCGTTAGGCGAAGCTGTTGCAGGTTGCGGCAACGGTGTTAAAGATTTCGTTGCAGTAACACTCGGTACAGGTGTTGGTAGCGGTATTATTATTGATGGTAAAATTATCCGTGGCTCTAACTACTGTGGTGGTGAAATGGGTCATATGGTCATAAATGTTGATGGTATTCAATGTAACTGTGGCAGAAAAGGTTGTTGGGAAAAATATGCATCCGCAACTGCTCTTGTTTCCCAGGCAGTTGAAGCTATGCAGAACAATAAAACAAGTCTTCTCTGGAAAACTTGCGATGGCGACCTTAACAAGGTTGAGGGTAAAACAATCTTTGAAGCACTTGATTTAGGTGACGCAACAGCTAAAAAGGTTGTTGACAGATATCTTTACTATGTATCAGTAGGTATTGGTAACATTATAAATGCACTTCAACCTGAAATCATCTGTGTTGGTGGTGGCATTAGTGGTCAGGGTGAAAAAATTCTTCGCCCTATCAGAGGCTTCGTAGCAGAAGAACGTTATAGCGTTCACTCAAACAAACAAACAATTATTCTCCCTGCTAAATTAGGCAACGATGCAGGTATCATTGGTGCCGCACTTCTCGATGAATGATGGTGATTAACATTACAACTCTTAAAAACAAAGCACTTGAGCTTGGTTGTGAAGTAAAAGAAAATGTTTCTATGAAAGATTACACCACTTTTAAAACCGGTGGTAATTGCAAACTTCTTATTTCCCCCAATTCAATTGGTGCATTAGGCGAAATAGTTAAGGAATGTAATAAATCAGATACACCTTACACAGTTTTAGGTAATGGTAGTAATGTTTTAGTAAGCGATGATGGTTTAAATGGTATTGTTATTTATATTGCTGAGGGTTTAAGTGAAATTAAGCTTTTGAATGATACTACAATCTACTGCGAAGCTGGTGTAAAACTCGGTACTATTTGTAATTTTGCTTTAGAAAACTCACTTTCAGGACTTGAGTTTGCCTTTGGTATTCCCGGTTCTGTTGGTGGTGCAGTATTTATGAACGCCGGTGCTTATGGTGGCGAAATGAAAAATATTGTCACAAAGGTTTATCATATTGATAACAATGGTAACAAGGGTTATTTTACTGACAAGCAACTCGGTTTTGACTATCGCACATCTGCCTATGAGAAAAACGGCTACATCATTACAGGTGCAGAGTTTTCTTTAGAAAAAGGTAATCATACTGAAATCAAAGAAAAAATGACTGACCTTCTCGGCAGAAGAAAAGATAAGCAACCACTCGATTACCCAAGTGCAGGCAGCACCTTTAAAAGACCCGAAACAGGATTTGCCGGTGCTTTTATTGAACAATGTGGTTTAAAGGGTAAACAAATCGGCGGTGCTATGGTAAGCGAAAAACACGCAGGATTCATTATCAATTATAATAACGCAACTTCAAGCGATATTTTAAAACTTATTGATTATGTTACAGAAACTGTAAAAAAAGAAAAAGGTGTTACACTTACACCTGAAGTAAGATTTTTGAGGTAATTTATGTCATTCTCAACAGATATTAAAGAAGAATTATGTGAATTGCAATCTGCCTCTGCCTGTTGTAAAAAGGCAGAGGCTTTAGGTATGCTTATTTTTGGCAGAAGTTTTTCATTAAACGATATTTCGTTTATGACAGAACTTAACTGCGTTGCTATAAGATATTGCGAACTTATTCACGATTTGACAGGTGTAACTCCTGTTATTGCTTACTCAAAAGCGGGTAATCATAAAGTCAGAATCGACAAAAAAGAAGAACGACAAAAGATACTTGAATTTTTCGGATACACCGGAAAAGAAATTTCACTTTCTATTAACTTTGGGAATTTTGAAAATACTGACGAAGAAGAAAACTGTTGTTACTGTGCTTTTGTGCGTGGTGCATTTTTAGTATGTGGTAATATAACAAATCCCGAAAAGGAATACCATCTTGAATTTAATATATCAAGAATGAAATTAGCATCAGAATTCTTGACCGTTTTAAGTGAAATGGATTTAAGAATGAAAACACTTGTCAGAAACAATACTCAGCTTGTTTACTGTAAAGAATCTGAATCAATCGAAGATTGTATTGGTAAAATCGGTGCTACAAAATCATTCTTTTTCTTAATGGAAACCAGAGCAATAAAACAAGTAAAAAATAAAATTAACCGTCGCACTAATTTTGAAGCGGCCAATTTAAGCAGAACAATTGAAGCAGGAATTGCACAAATTGAACTTATAGAGCATATTCTCTCTAAAATCAAACTAACTGATATGACTGATGATTTAGCTGAACTTTGCTCATTAAGACTCGAAAACCCAGAAGCATCTATTGATGAACTCGGTAAGATGATGTCAACACCCCTTTCTCGTTCCGCAGTCAGTCGTCGTTTCAAAAAATTGAAAGATATTAAAGAGGAAATCGATAAAAGATGAAAGAATTCACAATAAAAAAGAATGACGCAGGTCAAAGACTCGACAAATATCTTACAAAATCTTTTCCGCTTTTACCACAATCACTTATGTATAAATACATAAGAAGTAAAAGAATAAAAGTAAATGGTAAGCGTGGTGAAATAAGTTATAAATTGCAGGAAAATGATGTTATTTCACTTTATATAAACGATGAGTTTTTCGGTAGCAAAGAACCTAAATACGACTTTTTAAGTGCTGGTAAATCACTGAAAATTGTATATGAAGATGAAAACATCTTGCTTTGCGATAAACCACAAGGGCTACTTTCTCACCCAAATGAAGGTGAATATAATGATACTGCTATTTCAAGAATAAAGCGCTATCTCTATGAAAAAAGAGAGTATCTTCCGGATGATGAAATGAGTTTCACACCCGCTTTAGTTAACAGAATTGACAGAAACACAAGCGGGATAATTATAGCGGCGAAAAACGCCGAATCCTTAAGAATTCTCAATGAAAAACTAAAACAACGTGAACTACATAAACTTTACCTCT
>JAFSBS010000170.1 GCA_017437165.1 Clostridia bacterium | reverse complement strand
TTACTTTGTACACTACCATTTACTGCACGGACTGTATATTGATATTTGGTACCAAGTTTAACTGTTGTATCTATATAACTTGTAGAAGTAACACCGGTTTTTATATTAACCCATCCACTCCAACTCTTTGATGAAGCGTTATAAGTTTTTCTGTAAACTGTGTAAGTTTCTGCATTTTCTATTGCATCCCAATAAACACCGATACCCTTTGAACCTGCTTTAACTGTAGCTTCAGGTGTTGCGAGACTTGTAATCAACGGTACAAACTGAAGTTCTGAAGATGCTTTGTAACCTGATTCAACATCATCAATAACTGCAGAAACCGCATACTTATAAATTGAACCTTTTTTTGCAGTTGCATCTATATAAGTTAATTTTGTTGAGTTTATACTTCCAAGTGTTTCCCAAGATGACCAAGAATCATTTACCTTTGTTGAACGATAAACTATATATTTATCAGCAGATGAAACCTTTGTCCATTTTACATTTACGCCATTTGCTGCATTAGCAACTGTTACTGTTGGTGGTGCAACATAAGTAATGCTGAATTCATACTTCATACTTGGATAACCATAAATGCCATCTCTTGAAGCAATCGCGTAAGTATAAGTTGTGCCATTAACTAAAGCTTTATTATCTTTGTAAGAAGTGCTACCTGTACCATTTGCGAGAACTTCGTAATTACCATCTACAACTTTGTAAACAAAGTAACCGCCCTTAGCACCCTCAACTGCATTCCATGTAAAACCAATTGCGCCGTCTTCTAACCAATAACTTTTAACCACAGGGGTTTCGAGTGCAACAAAGTTGCTGTAGTTCTTAAATAAATACTCTGCAACGCAATCTTCATAACTACCTTTATAAAAATTGATTGCTGTAACAGCACCTGCTTTACCACTCTTTAATTTGAGTGTAATTGTAACAAATTTCTTTGCAGCAGAACCAATTTTATAATCATTACTTGTCATATAAGCAAATGTATAACAAGATTTGTCAGCGCCCGGAACACCGTGTTCATAAGTTCCGGCAACTATTTCGTATTCTTCATCATCAGAATTAACTGCAGTTGCAGGACCTGTTTTTGCTGTTACAACATCAAAAACATTGTTATCAAATTTAACACTGAATATTGCTGTATTTATTGTCTGGTTAGGTGCAAGATAAATGTCAAATTTAATTTCGCCATTTTTCAAACCCTCTGTTTTGACTTCGTAATTAACTTTCGCCTCTTGCTCTGTTACTGTAGCACTTGCAGTAAACGTAAGCGAAGAGCAAACAGAAAGTACCATTACAATTGCAAGAATTGTTGATAAAATCCTTTTCATTTTTCGTTCATCCTTTCAATGTATAAAACATTACAATACATAATAGATTATACTTCATTTAAGCACAAATTGTCAATGCAATAAAAGAAAAAACAGTATTCCATATTATAGAAATACTGTCTTTATATTTGTGTATTTTAACAACTTTCAATCTATCTCATCATCACGATAAAGTCCTGCATCATTAAATTCATCATAATCTTCTTCTATTTCATAATCGTCCATTTCAAAACTCTCTGCAAAATCATAGTCAAAATCATCAATCAAATCGAATGGATTTACTTTCTTTTTACCGTTTTTGAAATTGTCAAAATTAAATATAAAACCCATAAAAGCAACTT
>JAFSBS010000020.1 GCA_017437165.1 Clostridia bacterium | reverse complement strand
TCTGGAACAGTATTTTAACGGAAAAAGAATAACTTTGGTGATGGGTATGCTAAAGGATAAAGAATATGAAAAATGTATTAAAACTTTAGCACCTTTAGCAAATCATTTTGTTGCAACAGAACCGCAAAACACCCGCAGACTTTCCGCAAAGGAACTTTGCGAAATTGCAGGTAAATATACAAATTCTGCCGAATATTATACCGATAAAAACACTGCAATAAAAAAGGCACTTTCATATAACGACGATGTAACTTGTATATGCGGTTCGCTGTACTTAATAGGTAATATTTGTATTGATTAAGTTAACATATTATGTTAAAATAAAAACAATAATAATAAAAAGGAGTTGGTTTTTATGCCATTGGTAACAACAAAAGAAATGTTTAAAAAAGCCTACGAAGGTGGGTACGCAGTAGGTGCATTTAATGTAAATAATATGGAAATTATTCAGGGTATTACAGAAGCTGCAAAAGAAAACAACGCTCCTGTTATCCTTCAGGTTTCAGCGGGTGCAAGAAAGTATGCAAACCATACTTATCTTACAAAATTAGTTGAAGCGGCAGCAATAGAAACAGGTGTTCCCATTGCTCTTCATTTAGACCACGGTGATTCTTTTGAACTTTGCAAATCTTGTATCGACGGTGGTTTCACATCTGTTATGATTGACGGCTCACACCACTCTTACGAAGAAAATATCGAACTTACAAAAAAAGTTGTTGAGTACGCTCACGAAAGAGGCGTAGTTGTAGAGGGCGAACTTGGCAGACTTGCAGGTATCGAAGATGACGTTAACGTTTCTGACGAAGACGCTTCATATACAAGACCTGAAGAAGTTGTTGACTTTGTTACAAGAACAGGTGTTGACTCACTTGCTATCGCTATCGGCACAAGTCACGGTGCATACAAATTCAAACCGGGTCAGAAACCACAATTAAGATTTGATATTTTGGAAGAAATCGAAAAACAACTTCCAAACTTCCCAATCGTTTTACACGGTGCAAGTAGCGTAAATCAGGAATTTGTTAAAATGATTAACGAATTCGGCGGTGCAATGCCTGACGCAATCGGTATCCCCGAAGAAATGTTAAGACAGGCTGCTCGTTCTGCAGTATG
Source organism: Clostridia bacterium (assembly GCA_017437165.1). Taxonomy (GTDB): domain Bacteria; phylum Bacillota; class Clostridia; order Oscillospirales; family Acutalibacteraceae; genus DTU089. The sequence continues at coordinate 1,836 of JAFSBS010000020.1, read as the reverse complement.
TAAAATTAATATTGACTCAGACTTAAGACTTGCAATGACCGGTTCAGTAAGAAAGTATATGGCTGAAAACCCGTCACACTTTGACCCTCGTCAATACTTGTCAGTTGCAAGAACTGCAATCAAAGACCTTGTATCACATAAAATCACAAATGTACTTGGTTGCAACGGCAAAGCGTAAAAAATATAATGACTTGTGGAATTATCCACAAGTCATTTTTTATGTATCTTTGAACATCCGCAAGATTTTATCAGTCCGTTTTTTAACGCATCAGCAGTTACAACTGTTTCTGTCCCGCAATCACATAAACATACCCACCGTGGTTTTTTCTTACCTTTAGGCGAAATATAATCTTCCGACCTTTTAATTACAGTAAGTTTCCCAAATTTCAGATTTTCAAGATTTTCTGCTGTTTTCAAGCACCCGCAAGTTTGGGTTTTAGAATATTTTAATGCACTTCTTGTCACTACCGTTTCGTTTCCGCAATCACACTTGCATATCCATCTTGGTATATGTTTTCCTTTTGGGGATATGTAATCATCTGCTCTTTTAATTACTGTTAAATTCCCGTATCTTTCACCTGTCAAATCAATTATGTCTCTCATTATTTTATTCCTCAAAAAATATGTTATATTTTATGTTATATATCATAACATATTATTAACATAAATGTCAAGTTATAATATTTATGAGGTGGTCAAAGTGGATGAAAAATTAGTTATTAAGAAGAAAAAACTTAAAGGTGACGATGGTTATAAGACTTTCTCTGTAAGGATAAAAGACGAAACAGTTAACAACCTCAACAAATTATCCGAAAGTACCAATCGTTCACGAAACGAATTAATTAACATTCTGTTAGATTTCGCAATTAACAATTGCGAAATAAGATGAAAGGGGTCTTGCAAAAGACCCCTTTTTTATAAATATTTCTTCATATGGTTTAGTGCAGACTTTTCCAAACGTGATACCTGTGCTTGTGAAATAGAAATTTCTTCTGCTACCTCCATTTGGGTTTTACACTGAAAAAATCTCATATTTATTATCATTTTTTCTCTTTCGTTTAAATGTTTTATTGCCTCTTTTAAAGATATATGCTCTATCCAGCTTTCATCAAGGTTTTTTTCATCTTTAACCTGATCCATTACATAAAGTGCATCGCCTCCATCGTGAAAAATCGGCTCGTAAAGCGAAATTGGGTCTTGTATCGCATCAAGTGCCATAACTATATCCTCTTTTTGCATATCAAGTTCCTTTGCAATTTCGGTAATTGTTGGCTCCCGTCCCTTTTCGTTTGCAAGTTTTTCTTTTGCCGTAAGTGCCTTGTATGCTGTATCCCTTAACGAACGGCTTACACGGATAGCATTGTTATCCCGAAGGTATCTTCTTAGTTCCCCAATAATCATTGGAACTGCATAGGTTGAAAACTGAACATTAAGGGTAGTATCAAAGTTGTCTATGGCTTTAATAAGACCTATACAGCCGATTTGAAACAAGTCGTCAATGTTTTCCCCTCTGTTGTTAAACCTGCGAAGAACGCTTAATACAAGTTTTAAATTTCCATTTATAAATTCTTCCCTTGCTTCCTTATCTCCTTTTTTTATACGCTCAAATAACTCTACTTTCTGTTCTCGGGTAAGGGTGGGAAGTTTCGAAGTATTAACACCGCATATTTCAACTTTGTTAATTATTTTTCTCCCCTCCCTCTATTAGATTGTAAAGTTTTAAAAGGGCATCTTTAAGACCGCCCACTTCATCTATTATTCCCGCATCAACTGCCTCTTTTCCGAACAAAATAGTACCGACATCATTGGCTATGTTTCATGTCTGAAGCATCAGTT
>JAFSBS010000169.1 GCA_017437165.1 Clostridia bacterium | reverse complement strand
AGAATATGACTTTCTAATTCGGATTTTAAACTTTCTTTTTTAGTCTGATTAATATCATCAGGCAACAAACTTTCAATAAATTCATTAATTTTATTGTTCATACCAGTCACCTTAAGTTGTAGCATTGTTTATTGATAAAACATTTTTTACAGCAGTAGAGTATGATTCCCATTCTTCTTTTGATTTTGACAATAATTTTATTCCTTTTTCTGTAATATGGTAATATTTCCTCTTTCTTCCGTTTTCGCTTTCAAACCAATAAGAAGTTAAATAACCGTCTTTTTCAAATGTGTGCAAAATAGGGTAGAGAGTACCTTCTTTAAAAGCAAAAACTTCATTACTTCGTTTTTCTATTTCTTTAATTATCTCATAACCATACATATCTTTTTCGCCGATTACTGAAAGCACCAGAAGTGAGCTACTACCTTTTGTGAGTTCTTTTTTTATATTCATAAATTTTTCCACCTTTCGTTTTGCATAGAAATAATATGCATAGCAGTTCTAGGTATAAAATAACACGTTTAAATTTATTTGTCAATAATAAAACCCGTTGTTTTTTTACAACGGGTTTTTACTATGTCAGTTCACTTTTCTCTTATTTTTTACTTTAGAATTATTTAAGTTAATATAAGAATACTTTTTGGATTTAAAAAGTGCTTTTCTACCGTTCTGATTTCTTGTAAATACAAGTTGGAAATTGAAACCGGTGTCGGTTAAATGCCTTTTTAAAATTTCAGCAGTTTCCTTGTTTGCTCCCAAAATGGACGGACAAGCATAACTCATAAAATAATTTAATTTATTATTTTTAGTGTTTACAATTAAATATCGTGGGTCATCAATAGGTGAGAGCATTTCAGTAATTGCATTTTTGAAAACATTTTTTTCTCTTGCAGTTGCTCTTTGTAAAGAACAACTCACACTACTATCTTTTCGTGTTGCAACATAAACTTTAGCGTTTTTACTGTCAATTTCGCCGATTTCTTTAAGTGATTTAAAAACACATTTTGAAAGAGTCTCTACAGTCTTTTCCGGGGAAATGTTTTTAAACACAATTTTCGAATTTTTATATAAGAAATAAATACAAACTATTGAAACTGCAGTCAGCAGAATCCCAAAAAATCCACCACAGATAATGCCAAGTATAACAGATAATAAAATTAAAACTGCTAAAACACAAGAAATTATTTTATTTTTTAATACTACACTTGTTGGGTGTATTTTTGGTGATATTTCGCACTCTTCAACTATTTCGGGATGATTACTTCCTTTAACTACATTATTCCATCGGGATTTTACCAGTTCACGTTGTGAGGCGAGAGTGAGCATTTTCTGATTTATTATTTTAAAATTATTTTCGTTAAATGGTGGTTTTAAAATGTCAATTCTGTCAACACCATTTTCTATAACATTTTCATTATACGCCGGTGCCTGAAAACAATTAAATCTTCGTGTTATAGTTTCAAAATCTTCGCCTTTAATGGTGTCAGTATCATCAGAATCAGGTTCAACTGTAACAAGATGCCATATATTAGAAATTTTGTCAGGATTATTTTTATCAATTCTTATTGCTCTGCCACGCATCTGGTTAGAAAGCATAAAGCTACCAACAAAACTTGCAAGTATCAAAGAGTTTATATTAGGTGAATCCCAACCTTCACCGAGAAGTGATTTTGTACCAACTAAAACATTGATTACACCACTCTGGAATGCTTTTGTTATAATTCTTACTTTGTTCTTGTTTGAACCGCTGAAATTTATTTGTGTGTGCAATGTGTTTTCTATTTTTTTAGTTGTAAATGATACATTCTCTTCGTTTGATATTTTTTCAATGATTTCTAAAGCAGAGTCAGGAACAATAACGAGTGTACCCGAGAGCAGAGCGACTTTACAGTTTTCATTTGCACTTCTTCTCACAGTTTCAAATACCGGTACAGTTCCCATTTCGTGAATATCAAGGTCAGTACCGACTAATTTTAATAAATCTTTTTTTATAAAATCGGTAAGAATTAACATTCTTAAATTGTCTTTTAAATTTATATATTCATTTTCAACAATTATTTTAATGCTTTCTAATTTTGCACTTGATGAAATAAGAGATTTATTTATTTTTTCATTAGAAATAAGTCTTACTTTTTTCTTTTCAATTAAACCATTGTGTGAAAGTATTTGTTTTAAATTTTCGGATAATTCTTCAGTAAATATTTCGGGATTTTCAATTACAAATTGAAATGCTTTTTCTGCATTTATTAAATTGCATTTTAAATCTTTTCTTCTGTCAAAAATTCTTTTTAAAACTTCCTGGTCAAATTCTTTTCCACCGTACATTGCAACTAAAAATAATTCCTGGAAATTATTAAAATTATCATAAAGTAAAATTTCGCTTTCTTCACATTTTTTTAAAATTCCGGAATTTTCTATTGCTTTAAGAGGTAATTCGCTTTTTATTATTTCATTTGCTACCTTTTTTGCTTTTTCTTTATATTCTTTTAAATTATTT
>JAFSBS010000168.1 GCA_017437165.1 Clostridia bacterium | reverse complement strand
TAGCACCATATACATATGATCTACCGGAAAGCGGGTCACGAATAGCACCACCGATACAAGTAGCTGCGCCACCAAATGGTTCAATTTCTGTTGGGTGGTTATGTGTTTCGTTTTTGAAGAGAAGTAACCACGGTTCTTTTTTACCGTCTGCTTCTACTTCAATTTTAACTGTACAAGCATTGATTTCTTCTGATTCATCAAGTTTATCGAGTTTACCTTCTTTTTTAAGAACACGAACAGCAAGAGTTGCAATATCCATAAGGTTAACCGGTTTTGTTCTGCCTAACTCTTCTCTTTTAGCAATATAATCATTATATGCTTCTTCAATAAGAGCGTCCTGGAATTTAACATTATCAATAGTTGTTAAGAATGTTGTATGACGACAGTGGTCTGACCAATATGTATCAATCATTCTGATTTCTGTTAAAGTTGGGTCACGGTCTTCTTTACGGAAGTAATCACGACAGAACATAAGGTCATCGTTATCCATTGCAAGTCCATATTCTTTAACAAACTTTGCAAGTTCTTCTTCATTCATAGAAATGAAACCGGTAAGTGTTTCAACAGTTTCAGGAATAGTGTAGTTCATCTTTAAAGTTTCATACTTTTCAAGTGAAGCTTCTTGTGACTCAACAGGGTTAATAAGATGCTTTTTAATTCTATCAATTTCATCTTTAGAAAGTTCACCATAAAGTGCATAAACTTTTGCAGTTTTTACAAGCGGTCTTTCTTTTTGTGAAATAATCTGAATACATTGTGCAGCAGAGTCTGCACGTTGGTCAAACTGACCCGGTAAAAATTCAACTGCAAAAATAGTTGCATCACCAAAACACAATTCACTACTTACATTATCAAGTTGTGGTTCTGAAAATACAGTTTTTACTGCATAGTCGAATAAATCTTTTTCAATATTTTCAACGTCGTAACGATTTACAATACGAACATCTGTGAGTGATTTAATACCGAGAAGATGACGAATGTCATATCTTAAAGATTTAGCTTCAGCTTCAAGACCTTGCTTCTTCTCTACATAAACGCGATAAACCATTTATTAACCCTCCAAAACATCTAATGCTCTTTTACCAATATCTTTTCTGTAAAAAGCATTTGAGAAATTAACTTTATTTACTCTTTCATAAGCTAATGAAAGCGCAGATTTTAAATCATCTGCAACTGCAGTAACCCCTAAAACTCTGCCACCGGCAGTAAGAAGTGTATCATTGTCGAGTTTTGCACCCGCAATATATACATTATTTATTATGTCATCAGATATAATAAGTTCTTTACCCGTTTCATATTTCTGCGGATATCCACTTGATGCCATCACAACACAAGCGGCACTATTTTTGCTGAATTTAACTTCCGTGTCTTTTAAAGTACCATTTGTTGTAGCTTTCATAATTGTGAATAAATCACTCTCAAGTAATGGTAATACAACTTGAGTTTCAGGGTCACCAAAACGGCAGTTATATTCAATAACTTTTGGTCCGTTTTTAGTAATCATAAGACCAAAGTAAAGACAACCTTTAAATGTTCTGCCTTCTTCTTTCATGCCCTTGATTGTAGGTAAAAAGATTTTTTCCATACAAATCTTTGCAACATCATCTGTGTAATACGGGTTCGGAGCAACTGTACCCATACCACCGGTGTTAAGACCTTTATCGCCATCAAGTGCGCGTTTATGGTCCATTGAAGAAACCATCGGAACGACAGTTTCACCATCTGTAAAAGAAAGAACAGAAACTTCAGGACCTTCTAAAAATTCTTCAATGACAATGTTGTTACCACTTGCACCAAAGACTTTATCTTCCATAATTTCTTTAACTGCATTTTTTGCTTCATCTAATGTAAACGCAATAATAACACCTTTACCAAGTGCTAAACCATCTGCTTTTATAACAGTAGGAATTGGTGCAGTTTCAAGATATTCAAGAGCAGATTCCACATCAGAAAAAACTTCATATTGAGCAGTTGGAATGTTATATTTTTTCATAAAGTTCTTTGAGAAAACTTTACTACCCTCAATAATAGCTGCATTTTTCTTCGGACCAAAGCAAGGAATACCTTTTGATTCCAATTCGTCAACTGCACCCAAAACAAGAGGATCGTCCGGTGCTACAACTGCGTAATCGATTTTTTCATTAACTGCAAATTCAACTATCTTTTCAATATCTTTAGCACCAATGTTGACACATTCAGCATCATCCTTCATACCACCGTTACCGGGAAGTGCAAAGATTTTAGTTATATCATTATTTTCTTTGAGTTTTTTTATGATAGCGTGTTCACGACCGCCACCACCGACAACCATTACTTTCATAATTTCCTCCGACAATCAATATTAGTGATGGAATAATCTCATACCAGTGAATGCCATAGCCATATTGTACTTGTCGGCACACTCAATAACTAAATCATCACGGATTGAACCACCCGGCTCCGCAATATAAGAAACACCGCTCTTTTTAGCGCGTTCAATATTGTCACTGAATGGGAAGAATGCATCTGAACCAAGAGCAACACCTGTAATTGCCCCGAGGTATGCATCCATTTCTTCTTTAGTGAATGGTGCTGGTTGTTCTGTGAAATATTTCTGCCAGATACCATCTGCACAAACATCTTCTTCATTCTTGTTGATATAACCATCAATAACATTATCTCTGTCTGCTCTGCCAAGTTCTGCTTTGAATGGAAGGTTAAGAACTTTTTCATGTTGACGGAGTTGCCAAGTATCTGCCTTTGTACCAGCAAGACGTGTACAGTGAATTCTTGATTGCTGACCTGCACCAACACCGATTGCCTGACCGTCAACTGCATAGCAAACTGAATTTGATTGTGTATATTTAAGAGTTATAAGAGCAATAATTAATCACGTTTTGCTGACTCAGGTAACTCTTTATTTTCTGTAACAATATTTTGGAGAAGCT
>JAFSBS010000167.1 GCA_017437165.1 Clostridia bacterium | reverse complement strand
TAAGCACATTCTGACCGTAACTTGTACGATATTTAAGTTTACCTAAAAGTTTTACAAGTTCGCCACTCACACCGTTTACACCCGCATCAATAACTGCTTTTTCACCGGTTTGCTTAATTGTGAGTTCAACATCTCTTTTGCATTTTTCATACATTTCTTCAACTCTTGTAGGATGGATTCTGCCATCCTGAATAAGTCTTTCAAGAGTCTGACGTGCAATTTCACGTCTTACAGGTTCAAAACAAGAAACTGTAATTGCTTCAGGTGTGTCATCAATAATAAGGTCAACACCTGTAATTGTTTCGATTGTACGGATATTTCTACCCTCACGACCGATTATACGACCTTTCATTTCGTCATTAGGAAGTGCAACAACTGAAACGGTAGCTTCTGCAGCGTGGTCTGCTGCGCAACGTTGAATAGCGCCGGAAATAATTTCTTTTGCCATTTTATCCATTTCATCTTTTGTCTGTTGCTCATACTCATAAATTTTGAGTGCTTTTTCGTGGGTTAATTGTTCATCGAGATTTTTAAGAAGAATTTCTTTTGCCTGTTCTCTGCTGTAACCCGAAATTTTTTCGAGCATATCAAACTGACTCTTTTTGATTGTTTCAATTTCGAGAGCTTTTTCATCAACTTCTTTAAGTTTTTGTTGAAGTAATTCTTCTTTCTTTTCTTGTGCTTCTACTTTTTTGTCAAGACTTTCTTCTTTTTGAATCATTCTTTTTTCCTGACGTTGTACTTCAGCACGTCTTTCACGGAGTTCATGTTCTGTTTCTGTTCTCTGTTTGTGGATTTCATCCTTGGCTTCAAGAATTGCCTCTTTCTTTTTTTGTTCTGCTTCGGTCATAGCGTTATTTACTATGCGAGCTGCTTCTTCAGTAGCAGAGCCAATAGCAGATTCAGCAACTTTTTTTCTGTGAGCGCCACCGATGATAAAACCACCAACACCAAATACAACCGCACAAGCGACTGCAATGATAATTGCGATAGGATCCATTAACGGAATGCCCCTTTCTGAAATATATTTTAAGGCGAACGATAAAAAATCGTTCTCTCGGATATAGTAATAAAGTTTTGCAGAGTAGAAACTCTTATTATCAAAAATATATGTAAATTATATTTAAAACACAAAACTATCTTTACTATGAGATAACACAAAACACTTATGCATTATCCATATTATTATAATAGATATAGTATCAATAGTCAAGAAAAAATAGTATTTTATCAACAATTTGTATATAAAATTTACATCTTGTTTTTTGTATAAAAAGTAAAAAACTGGTTGAAAACTCAAATATGTTTTCAACCAGTTTTTTCACTCTTTTGTAAATTCCTCTTTACCAAGACCACAAACAGGGCAAACCCAATCTGCCGGAACCTCTCCCCACGGGGTATTTGGTGCTACTCCGTTATCAGGGTCCCCTTCTGCAACCTTGTATTCATAACCGCAAGGACAAACATATTTTTCCATACTTTTCACCTTTTTCAGAAAATTAGCGATAGTCGCCAATTAAATTATTGGTAAATTATTCAAAATTATACTATTTTTTTAGGTTTTTTAGTGTTATAATTATTTTGTCTATTCTATAAATAAGGAGTATTTATTATGGATGCAATTTTAAAAATTATTATGAGTGCAATATTAAGCCTCGTAACTGCGTTAAGTTCATTACTCGCTACACC
>JAFSBS010000166.1 GCA_017437165.1 Clostridia bacterium | reverse complement strand
TCTAACATCTTTCCCTTCATAATAAGTATCGTTTTCTTGTAAATCTGATGCTATACTCCATAAAGTATCTCCAGATTTTACATATATGGTTTTATATTCTTTATTAGTACAAGACAATGTAGATTTTACAATTACACAAAATGATGGTGCAACTTTCAAATGGAAAGTTGTTGCAGATGCAACTGACTATGCACCAAGTATGAAATACACCGCATTTATTGGTGCTGACCAGCCATACTCTGTAATTGAAAATTACGATAACCCTGATGGCGAAACCTGTCTTGTTATAAAAGATTCTTTTGGTAATGCGTTTGTACCGTTCCTTATACCACACTACAAAACAATTCACATTATTGACCCAAGACACTATGAACTCACCTTAAACGAATTCAGTCAGAATAAAAAGATTGATGATATTATTTTCATTTCTAATATTTCTACAACGAGAAATGAGATTTTTATTGGTGCGATGGAAGAGTTTATTAAGTAATGCAGGGTGCAGAATTGAGGAACGCTACACGATTTAAATTGAAAATTGAAAGTTGAAAATTGAAAATTGTAGGTCTGCGACGCTATTATTAATTAAATAGAAACAAAAAAGTTCTATCATTTCTGTTTTTGAAAATGATAGAACTTTTCATTTTATAACCCTTGCAACTTGCACACTTGCTGCTAATCAAGGCAGTTGTTTAAAAACATAACCATTACTTCTCGCATAGTCAATTATATCAGCAAGTGCATCGGCATTATCTTGTGAAACTGCGTGTAAGAGAAGTACACAGCCTGGGTGCAACCGAGAAGTTACAGTGTTAAAAGCATAGTCTTTACCTTTTAAATTGTTAGTATCCCAATCGGCATAAGCACTTGACCAGAAAACTGAAGTGTAGCCTGCATTGTTTACTAAATCCAAAGCACTTTCTGAATATGCGCCTTGTGGGAAACGGAAGTAGCAGGAAGAATACCCAAAATGTGTTCTTAAATAGTTTTCAACATTTTCTATTTCTTTTGCCATCTGTGTTCTTGAAATCGTTGAAAAATTAGGGTGTGTATCTGAATGGTTGCCAACGACATGACCTTCTAAAATCATTCTAGCAGTAGTTTCAGGTGCAGTTTTTAAATATGGTAAGGTCACAAAAAATGCTGCGGGTACGCCCTTTTCTTTTAATACATCTAAAATCTTATCCGTACAACCATTTTCATAACCACAGTCAAATGTAAGATAAATTACTTTTTCACCACTTGTATCTAAACAAAGTGCATTATATTTATCGTATATTTTTTGAAAATTTACAGAAATTTCGTGTGGTTTGCCATCCTTTGAAACTCCGAAAGAATGGCTTTCACTTTTCTCGCTTATTTTTTTTAGATTATCTACATCCACAACAGGCACTTTTATTTCAGGGAGTGGCTCAAGTCCCGTGTAAGTTTTATCTGTACCTGTTTTCTTACCATAAACAGATTTTTCATTTCTTTTTATAGAACCCATTCCTTCCGGGAATGGTGCTTCAGTAGGTTCTGTTGTTTCACTCATTGTGGTAGTTTCTGTTATTTCGTTTGTTGTTGTAATATTTGATTCGGTTAGTTCACCCTGTGCTTCAGGAGTTTTATTGCCACAACCACAAAAGCACGCTATAGTAAGTGTTAAAACAATTACAAAAATCTTCTTCATAAAATCTTCCTTTCGAATTAAGGCTATTGAACATAAATTCAATAGCCTTTTTGTTTACTTAAACATATACTGCATATTACCCATTATTCCATCTACTGTTTTTGCAGATTTCTTCGCAAGTTTTTTCATTGTTTTTTTAGGATTACTTTTCATATTGCCCATACCGGCAACCATTGATGCCGCTGCACCTGCAGCCATAACAGCTCCACCGATTTTAAGCATATCTGTTGTCTTTTTATTCATTTTTTCACTCCCCTTCGAAAATAGTTTTTACTGTTTTTAAAAAATTAAACAGTAACATTGCAATAAATAAAAGGAAGTGCTATAATATTAAACCAAGTTAAAAATTTACAGTTAATTTTTAGGAATGATTTTATGGAAAAACAAAAAAGACTTGTTGCCATTAACGATATTTCCGGTTTTGGCAGATGCTCTTTAACAGTTGCTTCACCTATAATTTCTGCTTGTGGAATCGAGTGCGTCTGTATGCCTACTGCAGTTCTTTCCACTCATACCGGTGGATTTTCCGGATATACTTACAGAGATTTAACAAGTGATTTGCCTCTTATAACTGAACATTGGAAGAGTATCAATTTAAAATTTGATGCAATTTACAGTGGTTTTTTAGGTTCAATAGAGCAAATTGACATAGTAAAAGATTTTGTTAAAAAATTCAAGACAGAAAATAATATTCTCATAGCAGACCCTTGTATGGCAGACCTTGGTAAAATGTATGTGCTTTTCAATGAGGAATTTGCAAAAAAAATGACCTCACTCTGCTCTATTGCAGATATTATTTTACCTAACATAACAGAAGCGTGTTTTATGACCGATACAGAATATGTTGATGGTGTACAGTCACAAGAATATATTGAAACATTATTAAATAAATTACTCGACTTGGGTGTAAAAAATGTTATTTTAACTGGTGTTTCATTCCACGAAAACAAAATCGGTGCTGCGTGTGTAAGTGAAGATAGAAAGATACAGTATTATTTTAACGAGAAAATACCTGAAAACTATCACGGCACAGGTGATGTTTTTGCAAGTTCTTTTTCAGGTGCCATTTTAAACGGTTTTTCTATTTACGACTCAATGTGCGTTGCAGTAAGATTTACTTGTGATTGCATCAAAAGAACAAAAGAAAGTTCCCCTGACACCCACTACGGCGTTGATTTTGAACGTGGAATACCATATTTATTAAAGGAATTAAAGAAGATATGAGCGAATTAAACATAGTACTCGTTGAACCCGAAATACCACAAAACACAGGCAATATAGCAAGAACCTGTGCCGCAACCGGCGCAAGACTTCACATAGTAAAACCAATGGGATTTACTATTGATGACAAAAAATTAAAAAGAGCAGGGCTTGATTATTGGTATTTACTTGACATTACTTATTATGACAATTTAGATGACTTTTTTGAAAAAAATAAATATGGTAAATTTTTCTTTTTCACAACTAAAGCAAGACAGACCCATAGTGATGTAACATATACTGATAAATCATTCTTATTTTTCGGTAAAGAAACCAAAGGTTTGCCTGAAGAACTTTTACTCGAACACCCTCAGAACTGCGTAAGAATACCAATGATTGACGACGCAAGAAGTCTTAATCTTTCAAATTCAGTTGCTATTGGTGTTTATGAAGCATTAAGGCAAATGAACTACCCAGAGCTTTCAAATAAGGGCGAACTTCATAATTATAAATGGGACATATAAAAAAATCAAGGTGCGAAATGCACCTTGATTTTTTATTATTCGCCTTTTTTAACTGCTTCGAAATCTTCAATAATTTATTTTGACGGCGCCTTTGTTAAGAGCGACACAACAACAATACAGATTGATGAGAAAATAAATGCAGGAAGAAGTTCGTAGATTGCAAACGCACCGCCTAATTTACTGATAACTAATTTCCAGAGGAAAACCATAGCGGCACCACTTACCATACCGGCAACAGCGCCTGCACGGTTTACACGTTTCCAGAAGAGTGAGAAAAGCATTAACGGTCCAAATGTTGCACCGAAACCTGCCCATGCAAATGAAACTATTTGGAAAATAACACTATCTTCATCGAGTGCAATAATAATAGCTATAACTGAAATTGCAAGAAGTGTAATTCTCGACATCGTCATAACTTGTTTATCTGTCGCATTTTTCTTAAAAATACCCTGATAGATATTTTTAGCAAATGCAGAAGCGGAAATAAGCAGATATGAGTCAGAAGAACTGATTGTTGCTGCAAGAATACCTGCCATAACAAAACCTGCTAAAATTGGTGGTAAGAAACTTGTGGAAAGAGTTATAAATATATTTTCGGCAGTTGTTTTGGTGAGAAGTGCATCACCTATCATATCAGGATTATTCATAAAGAGAACTCTACCAACAATACCGATAAATACTGCAACTGCAAGTGAAATCAGAACCCATATCATTGCAATTCTTCTTGACATTTTTAATTCCGACTCTTTTCTGATTGCCATAAATCTTAAAAGAACCTGTGGCATACCAAAGTAACCAAGTCCCCACGCAAGCATTGAGAATACAGAAAGAAGACCATACTCTGCTTTTTCACCAAAAAGTGCTACACCTTCTTCTGTTACAAGTTGTGTACCTGTTTCATCAACCAATGGACTTGCAAGACCAAAGAACTCTAAAAAGCCCGGTATGTCCTGTGCATTTTCTGCAACTGCAGAGAAGCCCCCTGCTTTAATGGTACTGATAATAACAATTAAGGTAAGAGCTATAAACATTACAATACCTTGCATAAAGTCAGAAGCACTTTCTGCCAAGAAACCACCTAATATTGTGTAAAGAAGAACGAACACTGCACCTAAAATCATCATAGGTACATAATCCATACCGAAAAGAGTAGAGAAAAGTTTACCACAAGTTACAAAGCAACTTGATGCATAAACTGTAAAGAACACAAGAATAAATATAGCGGCAATTGAAACTATAACTTTCTTTTCTTCTCTGAAACGATTTGAGAAAAACTCCGGTAATGTAATAGAATTGTTTGCTCTTATACTATATCTTCTGAGTCTTTTGGAAACAATAAGCCAGTTAAAATATGTACCTATTGCAAGACCGATTGCAGTCCATGCAGCATCTGCAAGACCACACCAATAAGCTACACCCGGAAGTCCCATTAAAAGCCAACCGCTCATATCTGATGCTTCGGCGCTCATAGCAGTAACCCAAGGACCTAACGAACGACCACCTAACAAGTAGTTTTCTGAACTTTTATTTGCCTTTTTGGCAAATATTAAACCAATTACAATAACAACCGCCATATAAGAAATCATAGCGATTAAAATTTGTAGTGTATCACCACTCATATTTTTTCACTCCTAATAAAAATATGTGAATAATTATACTATTACTATTTGAATTATGCAATATTATTTTAAAAATTTTTAGATGTTTTTGCATATTTTTTCTTTTATTATTGAAAAAATTTCTAAAAAGTGGTATATTTATTTCATAAAATTAGTTTTTGAAAGAGAGTGATTTCTATGGCAGGTCCAGGTGGCGGTTCTCGCGGTGGCGGATTTGGCGGAGGCTCACGCGGTTCAGGAGGCGGAGGCTCACGCGGAGGTTTTTCAGGTGGTTCAAGAGGTTCAAGTGGTGGCGGATTCAGCGGTGGTTCACGTGGTGGTTTCCACGGTGGAGGGCATCGCGGTGGTGGTTTCCATGGTGGGCATCATCCCCCACCTCCAAGACATTACCACAGACCCTCACGCGGATATTACGGTGGTGGCGGTTATCATCACCATCATCATGGTGGTGGCGGAATTCTATCCACTATTTTAGCATTCATTATTGTTGCAGCAATTATTTTTGCCTTCTTTAAATTTGTAGTTGGCATAAATTCAAACGATGTAAAAGACTGGATAAGCGACTTCCAGGTTGAAGATACCTATAATGAAGATGAATATTACGACGAAGGAGAATACTCTGAATCATTATTCCAGAAATACACCAATAATAAATATCAGGAAATTTATGGTAAAACCACTTGTTACGAAGATAACATTTTAGTTGTATTCTTAACAACTGACGCGAATGATGGTTATTATACAATTGCGTGGGTTGGTGACAATCTTAACTATGAGATTACAGATATGTTCGGTAATGAGCAGACTGAATTAGGTAACGCTATGGAAACTTCTATAAGCGATTATCACGGTTACTCATTAGGAAGTAATCTTGCACAAGTTGTTGATAAAATGACCGATAAAGTTACCGGTTTAGATTTAGATTCACCTTATAAAACTGATAGTGACAGAAGCACTATTGCAGAATCAAAAGTTTATAACTATTCTAACTGCGAATTTACCGAAGACACCGTAAACACAGCACTTAAAAATTTCACCGATAAAACCGGTGTTACTTTCTGTATTGTAGTTGACAATGAAACAACTGTTTTCGGTGGCGGTTCTTCACAGGAGCAAAATTTACCTGTTACCAATCAGAGTCAGAATCCTGATAAGCAAAATAATTCTTCAATAGGTGTTATTGGTAGTGCAGATGGCCCTACTTCAATAGTTGTTGGTGAAGATGAACAAGAGTCTTCTTCTAAAACGAAAATTATTGTTATAGCTATTGTAATTGTTGCAGTAGTAGTGCTTATAATTTATTTGAAAAAGCGCTCAAAAAAGAAAGAAGAAGAATTACTTAATGCAGGTAAAATATCAATAGAAAATCCAACTGACAGTGATTTACAATAAAAATAATCACCCCAAACAAATTCAGAATTTGTTTGGGGTGAACTTTTATTTAAGGGTTTCACTATTATTTAAAACAGAAGTACTATAAATGAATAATACATCCTGATTATTGAATTCAATAAATTGCGATAGCATATTAGGATGAATATAACGAATATCTACTAAAGTTATTTTCTTATACCCTTCAATAAAAAGTGGTGCAAGACTACTTCCGAATGAGTCACGGAATATTACAAGTTCTCTATCTGTTGTAGCATTTTCATTCTCAATAGTTACAAGTGATAACGGACCACCTAAAAACGCTTCATAAAAATCCCTGCCCTCTGCTTCAGATAAGTTATATACAGGAATTTCTTGTTGATTCTGGTAATCGATTACCTTCGCATTCTGTGTATGCTCATTACTTAAAACAGTCAAAGAATCCGGCATTACGCTTTTTATAGCATATTGCCCATAATAAACACCATATACAGATTTATCAGGTGAAAGTTCTTTGTATTGCGAGTTTAACTGAACGCCCATTTCCCCTGCTATTTTTTTAGCAACAGGCAGAATTTTTTCTTGACGCCAATGACTGTCAGTTTTATAGTAACTGTCGGTTGAAAGTTCAGAGAATATATCAACATATTTCATACAACTTGTTTTTTCTGTTATATCCGTTACTAATTTATTGTAATCAAGCGAAAGATAATTTTTATCATTACCTATCAAATAATAGTTTTTGTCAGGAATAATTGAAAAATAGACATTTGCGTCTGTGTCTTTCAGGTGTTTTTCGTAAACATTATTTATTTTTTTGGCTGCGTTATCTATTGACTCTTCGTTTAAAGGATATTCAATTTTTGTGATATACCCATTTTTTTCAATAATATCGTTATTTGCCTTTTTATTAAAAATTCTTGTTTCGGTTTGGGCTTTCACAGTTCTGAAAAACTCTCTTAACGGAAACTGGTCCAAAGTATAGTTTTCAAAATTTTTCATAAAAGAACCGGACACAAGCGTGTTAAACGAAAGTTCAGGGAGTTTTGCTAATGGTCTTCTTTCGGTTAGCGAAAATTCATCGGTTGGTTTAACCCAGGCAAAAATAGAAAGTACTAAAATAAATGTAGTTAAAATAACAGTAATAAAAATATTATGAAACTTCTTCACATCAGCACCTCCTAAAACCTGAAATATAAAAATGGATTAAATGAGCCATCCACTAAATATGCAGTAACTAAAATGAGTAATGCAACAAGAACAATAGGTTCAAAAATACCAACTATAACTTTTACACCTTTTATTTCGGTTAATTTTACAACAACTTTTTTTACAAGTGGTGTAGCACCAATTAACCCGATAAGAAGAATTACTGCATAATCTTTAAGATAATAAATAAATTCAGTTGATACTAAAGGTACTTGTAAGAGACCGAACATCGCTTTTATATATATAAATGCTTCACCCATATTTACTGCATCAAATATAACAAAACTTATTATTATAAATAACAAAGTATAAATATGATTCAGGACTTTTGTCTCTGTAAGAAATTTACCAATCTTGGTTTTTTCTAACATGAGGAATATTACAAAATACAATCCCCATATAATAAAATTCCACGCAGCACCGTGCCAGAAACCCGTTAAAAACCATACAACAAGAATATTAAAAAACCACTTTGATTTTTTTACTCTGTTGCCTCCTAATGGGATGTAAACATAATCTCTGAACCAACTGCCGAGTGAAATATGCCATCTTCTCCAGAACTCCGATATACTTTTTGAAATAAATGGATACTTAAAGTTTTC
>JAFSBS010000165.1 GCA_017437165.1 Clostridia bacterium | reverse complement strand
TTTGTTTTTTATTCTTCTGAATTCCATAACAAAAATTCCTTTATGCAAAAAATATTACTGTAAAATTTTACAACAATATAAAAGATAAATCAATAGAATAATCCTATAATTTGGAAAATTTAATTTGTTCGTAATAATTATGATTGATTTTTATACAACAATATGTTAAAATTGAGTAAACACTCACTATTTTATAAAAAAGGGGATTTCGGAATGTTGTTTTATATCTGTCTTGTATTAGGAATTATAAACTTAATATTGTTTTTAGTTCAAAGAAGACCTCAGGTTTCATTAAGAGTTTTATTTTTAAAAACCACAACAAGCTGTTTTATGATTTTAACTGCACTTGCGGCATTTTATGAAAATCAAAGTTGTGGTTTAGAGTTAGCGTTGCTTTTCTTTGCGGGTTGTGTATGTGGTTTGTTAGGCGATATTTGGCTCGATGCAAAATATATTTTCCCATCTGAAAAGAACGGTCTTTTAAAAGCAGGTTTTATAAGTTTTTTAATTGGTCATATTTTCTATTCGGGAGCTATGTTTATAACTTACGGAATTTCCGCTCTTACTATAATTTGTGGTATTATGGGTATTGTGTTTGGACCTGTATGTTGTTGGTTTACAGAAAAAACAATGAAAGCAAATTTTGGTTCATCAAAACTTATTTCGGTAGTATATACATCAGTTTTAGCATTTACAACAGGTGTGGCAATCGCTGTTGCAATTGAAAATAATTTCAAATTATTCTCTGTTTTACGTGTTATTGGTATGTTATTATTTATAGCATCAGATGGTGTGTTAGCGCAGATTTATTTCTGTGAAAATAAAAACACAAGAGTGAATGTTTTTGTGAATCATGCACTTTATTATAGCGCTCAATTCTTAATGGCATCATCGTTATTCGTTTCATAAAAGGTGATAAGATGCAAACACAAAGATTATATTACGAAGACAGTTATATAAAAGAATTTAAAACTAAAGCTATCTCTTGTGAAAAAAGAGATGGCTTTTATGCCGTAATATTAGATAAAACAGCCTTTTTCCCGGAAGGCGGTGGGCAAAAATCTGACTCTGGTTATATAGGTGATGTTTTTGTTTTTGAAGTTTTAGAAGAAAATGGTGAAATTATCCATAAAACAAAAGAACCTGTAAATGAGGGCGAAGAATATTTCTGTAAAATCAATTGGGATTTAAGATTTTCAAGAATGCAGAACCATTCAGGTGAGCATATTGTTTCAGGCTTGGTACATAAAAAATATGGTTTTGATAATGTAGGCTTCCACATGGATGAAGAATATGTTACAATAGATTTTAATGGTGAATTAACACGCGAACAGTTAGATGAAATTGAAGATGAAGCAAACGAAGCAATTTACAGGAATATTGATTTTAAAATTTATTTTCCTGATGAAAAAGAGTTGAAAAATCTCGATTATCGTAGTAAATTAGACCTTACTGAAGATGTAAGAATAGTTGAAATTTTGGGCGTTGATGTTTGTGCGTGTTGTGCGCCTCATGTAAAAAAATCAGGTGAAATAGGTGTTATAAAATTGCTTGATTTTACAAAACATCGTGGTGGTGTCAGAGTGGTTATGAAAGCGGGTAGTCTTGCTTTAAAAGATTACCGTGAAAAGTATAAAAATGCTTTAGGTATTTCTAATCTTCTTTCTGTAAAGCAACACGATATTTTTACCGCAACAGAAAAATTTTATAATGATTTAGGTGATGAACGTCGTAAGTTTTACGAGTACAGATTATCTGTTGCAAACAGAGATAAAGAAAACTTAAAAGATATAAACGGTTCATTAGTGCTGATAACTGATGGTTATGATATGGATATGATGCGCGAAGTAGTAAACTTTGGCGCAGAAAAAACTGAAAAGTACTCTGCAGTATTTTCAGGTGATGATAGAAATGGTTATTCATTTGTAATAGCGTCAAAAACGCAGGATATGAATGAATTAAAAAATGAAATATCGCAAAAATTAAATGGTCGTGGCGGTGGTCGTGATGGTATGATTCAGGGCAAATCCGTAACGACGAAACAGGATATTATAAATTTCTTTAAGGAAGTGTAAATATGAGTGAAATTAAAGTGAAACCGGCAAGAGGAAGTACTTCTCAACCTGACCATATTTTTATAAGCATCAAAGGTGATGCGAAGACATCTATGACTGTTACATGGCGTACATCAGTTGATGTTACAAGTGGTTATGCCTTAGTAAGAGAAGATGGTAAAAATGACTTGATGAAATATGAAGCAACAACGGGTTATTTTAAAAGTGATATAGATGAAAGTAATATGTTCTGGGCAGATATGGTGAACTTAAAACCCGGTACAAAATATTTTTATACC
>JAFSBS010000164.1 GCA_017437165.1 Clostridia bacterium | reverse complement strand
GGAGGCAGAACACTTGTCCCTGTTCGTTTTGTTTCCGATTGCTTTGGTGTTAATGTTGAATGGGTTGGCAATATGCAATGGGTTAACCTTACATCAAAATAATTAACAAATAAATTTAAACTTTCCCCCACATATTAAGAACTATAAGGTATAAAAAATAGTTTCTTATATGTGGGGTTTTCTATGCTTTGATTTATCGGAAATTCGATGTTTAATTATAAAAAATTTAAAGATGAAGGAGATGAGGCATAAAGTCCAAATCATAGATGACCTATACTCAAAAATACTTTTTACAGAAGAGTTAAGGCTTTTGAAACAGAAAGTTAAATATCAAACATCTTCTATCTGAGAAATAGTGGTGGTACTATTGCAGTACCGCCATTATTCGCTTTTAAGACAAAAATCAAATAGATCGGAGTTCTATAAAAACTATATCGTTTTTACTGATTTTATCAGCATTTTGATTTTAAGAAAAAATTATTCTATTTGTTTCTTCGTCAATGATTTTATTTAAATCATTACTGTATTTTTCTCTTATTATAAGAGATTTTTTATTCGGGTAAAAATACCCCACATTATAAATATAGATTCAGGAAGATTACACTGTTGGTCTTTTTAATGATTTGACGAATTACTATAATCGATGTATCATCCAAATACAATGTAAGTATAATGTCGGTAAAAAGACCCCCACATCAGAAATATAAAATAAAAAATATCTGTAATGTGGGGGTAATATTACCAAAATTATGAAAGGAGATGATGATGAATTATAAAGAGTTTTTACAAGTATTAGGAAATACAGACCCGATATGTTTTCTTGATAATAAAATAAAAATTAGTTTAGAAGATGTACCTAAATATATTGACAAGTATAATATTTACTTTATTCCTAATATAGGTGGTTCAAAAAAAGAAGACATAACAGAGTTTAAAACATTTTTTGTTGATTTAGACGCTGGGAAAGATTCCAAAGGTAATTTTCTGCCTGGAAAAACAGTAAAAAAATACAAATCAGAACAATGGAAAAAAATTAATGATTTCAGCATACAACCTAACATAGTGAATGAGACGAGGAACGGACTACACCTTTACTGGTTCATTAAAGAAAAAATTACTCCTGAACTATGGCAAAGAATTGAAGATGCATTGGTAAAGTGGTTTGGCGGTGATACAAATACAAAAAATGCTGCGAAACAATTAAGATTACCTGGTTCTGTTTGGAGAAAAGACCCAAAGTACCCAGAATACCCTTGTAAAGTTCTAAAAGAAAATGATATTTACACTTATATCGCATCATACTGCAAATTGTTTAATATTTCAGAATCTATAACTCAGACAACATCTGAGAAAAAGAATGCCAGATTCCGTTATGCGAAACCAACCGCAACAAAAAGCAAGTCAATATCACCACGAGTTTTCACAAATTATAAGCAACTTTTCGACTATCTGACAAAGGAAATTTCGATGTTTGACTATCTTCAAGAATTTCATAATCTTGTTGGTAATAATCAGCGTTCTTTCTGTTGTATCATACACCCAGACAAGCACCCAAGTGCCAGCATCTTCAAAGTAGATAGTGGCGTTGAATTATATTGTTGTAATGCAACAAGTTGCGGTTTCAAAGGGAACATCATTCAGGTTGTTTCCGAACTTAAAGAGTGTTCAAGGAGCGAAGCCATAAGTATAATCTGTAAAAACTTAAATATAGAGTACAAGGTAGATACCCGATTAAAAAGCATTTTGGAAGACAATAAGCATACCATTACAGACGACATACAGTATTCACATACGGATTTGTATAATTCTATGTATCGTTATACTAAAACACTTAAAGAACTTCACGATATAGCAATAGATTCCCTTGAATATTCAAGTACAGCGGGGAAATTTCTTTTTACATCTTCAATTCAACATATAGCACAGCGTATGGGTAAGCGAGATAAAAAGAAAACAAGCACTGATATTGCTTTTTTATGTCTGTTAAAATTAATAGAAAAAGTTGATTTGGACACCGATGCAGATGTTCCGAAAGAATATGAGAAATATGTAAAACGATTTCAAAATAAACATAATAAAGATAATTATATTACTGTTTTTTCAATTCCAAGTTATACATATAAGGTTTTAACTGAGTGTGAATGAGTTGCTAAGCAAGTAAAAGAAAAAGGTCTTAGAAAAACACACTTTTCATATGAGTCGGTTGCCAACGCCTTTGACAAGGCGACAGCAGACCGAGTATTTCCTCAAATCAAAGGAAAATCAGTCAGGAGTATAGATAATTTCTTGCTACAAACATTAAATATTTTACTTGAAAAAGATGGGTATTTTACACTAAATACAGTTAAAGATTTTTACAGTGATAACGAAGTGTTTTTTAGTGAAAAGACTTATGTAAGACAAATACCCGCTATAATGCAACAACTGAACTTAGAAAAGGTTAAAGCATCAAAGAAAATCAAGGAAGAATACAAAATTCTTTCTGTGGGGTATCCGTATATTTTTATCAAAAAAGGTGAATAACTCTTTTTCTATAAGATGAAATTATATTAAAATTTCACTCGCGAAAGGGGTTTTTCACATGACAAGCACTACATATATTAAGCGCGGAGACATTTATTATGTTGACTTAGGTAGTGAGAGACAAAGACAAGGCAGTATTCAGTACGGTATAAGACCGTGTGTGGTTTGTGGCAACAATTTGCAAAATCGGTTTTCAGAGGTAATAATGATTTCTCCGATAACCTCATCACGAAAGAAGAAATCTATTCCTACACATCTTGAACTCAAAGCAGAAGAATGCAATCTTAAAACCGACAGCACAGTTTTGTTTGAGCAGATTATAACAATTCAAAAATCTCAACTTAGAGAAAAAATTTCATCCCTTAGTGATGAAATTATGCAAGAGGTAAATGACAAGTTAATGATTAGTTTAGGTATTGCTCCTGCATTTGCCTGAGAATTAGAACCGCAACTCGCGGTTCTTTTTTCTATTCAAAATAAAATGAGACCAAAGCTTTTAATCTTTGATCTCATT
>JAFSBS010000163.1 GCA_017437165.1 Clostridia bacterium | reverse complement strand
CCAAAAGGAATAAAACCACTTGTTGAAGATTTGAACAAAGATGGTTTTAAAGTAGGTCTTTACACTTCAAACGGTACTTTAACCTGTGAAGATTTACCTGCAAGTCTTTACCACGAAAAAGAAGACGCTGACACCCTTGCAGAATGGGGCGTTGAATATTTTAAATATGACTTCTGCCACAACGAAATCATACCATCAGTTGCACCAAGTGTTGATAAAATTTTTATAGGTACAAATGACGGTAAAGATTTTATTGAACTCCAGGCAGAACACGGAACACTTTTAGGTGGTGCAAAAGTATTTAAAGACGAAAAATTCGAAAGTGGCTTTGTAGTTGGCGCACTTTGTGCAAATAATGGTGCTTTAGTGTTTGATACTATTGATGTACCTGAAACAGATGAATACATTTTAACAATTGTATTCAAAAAAGGTGGTCTTCAGAAAAAATTCCTTGTTTGTACAGTTAACGATACTGACGAATATGATTGTTACTTCCCATCATCAAAAGGTTTTACACCTGACGGCAGACTTCAGGTTAAAATCAAACTTAACCAAGGTCTTAATACAATTAAACTTTCTAACCCTGTTGGCTCACGTATGGACTCTGCTGCAAGACAATACACAAATATGGGGCAGGAGTTAAAAAGAGCAACAAGAGAGTATGCTGAAAAAAATGGCACAGAAGAAAAACCAATTTGCTACTCAATTTGTGAATGGGGACTTAACCAACCTTGGAAATGGGGCGCTAAAGCAGGTAATCTCTGGCGTACTACAATGGACATTAAGCCTAACTACCCATCACTTTTATATTGCTACGAAATAAATGTAAGACTTTATAAAAATGCAGTTCCCGGTGGTTGGAATGACCCCGATATGCTCGAAGTTGGTGTTGGCTCACTCACAATGGAAGAAAACAAATCTCACTTCAGTTTGTGGTGTATGATGGCTGCTCCGCTTATTTTAGGTAATGATGTAAGAAAATTCTTAAAAGAAGACGGTTCAGTTGACACCGATAACAAAGTATTAGAAATTTTAACAAATAAAAATCTTATTGCAATTGACCAGGATAAATTGGGCAAACAAGCAAAAAGAATTTTCACAGATGGTATTTCAGACATACTTGTAAAACCATTAGAAAACGGAGAAATAGCACTTTGCTTCTTCAATAAAGGTAACACTCAGAGGGAGATGAGTATTACTTTTAATAAACTTCATAATGACATTTATGTAAACTTACCAATAGTTGACGAGTATATTGCCTGTGATCTCTGGACAGAAGAAACTGAAGAACTTACAAATTCAATTTCTGCAAATGTTGCACCACACGGTGTAACGGTTTACAGAATTAAAGCGAAATAAAATTATTTAGGAGAATGAATATGGATAGAGCTTTATTAAAAAGAAATGCAAAAATCAATTTTAAAAAACAATGGGGTGACGCTATCGTTATCACACTCATTATGTATGGTGTGGGTTTTGTTGCTTCACTTTTGATGATTCCCGCACAAATGGCTTCCCCTACTGATACAGCAATTATGTTAAGTATGGTTTCCCCGTTTATTTTACTCGTATTTTCAATTTTAGTTCTCCCTGTATTCCAGGTAGGTGCTATAAGATTTTTCCAGAAATTGAGAATGAATGTACCAACAGGAATAAGTGAAGTAATGGGCAACTTTAAAGATGGTAATTTAAAAAACATTGTTTTAACCAACTTAATAATGTATATAAAAATCTATCTTTGGACTTTACTCTTTATTATCCCCGGTATAATAAAAATTTACGAATATCGTCTTATACCTTACATTCTTGCTGTTCACCCTGATATTGACAGAAAAGAAGCATTCAGATTAAGCAAATTACTTATGAACGGTAACAAAATGGAATCTTTTGTTCTTGACCTTTCTTTCTGGGGTTGGAACATTTTAGCTGCCTACTCTATGGGCATTTTAGGTATCATTTATGTTTACCCATACATGAATGCAACTTATGTTGAATTCTACGCTTATGTTAGAGCATTAGCACTTCAGAAAGGTCTAATAACACCAATGGATTTACCTGACTATCAACCACCTTTTGATAATGGTTTTGGTTATAATCCACAACAAGCTTTCAATGGTGCTTTCCAGAATCCATATCAGCAACCATTCAATGCCGGATTCCAACAACCTGATAACAACCCATACGGTTATCAGCAACAACCACAAGAATCTGCGCAAACACCATTCTGGCAAGAGTCTAACCAACCTGTTGGTAATGTAGAAACTATGCCGAATGAAGCGCCTGTTAGCGAAGATGAAGCTAAAGAGGTTGAGTTCAAGCCATTTGATGAAAACCAGGGACTAGGGACTGGGGACTAGGGATTAGAGTTAACCAGAAAGTTTATAATAACATCTTAATAAATTAATTAAAAAACATCCTATCATTTTCAGTTAGTTTTTCCACCAACTTTAAATGATAGGATGATTTTTTTAGAACAAATCTCTAGTCCCTGGAATCTAGTCCCTAGTCCCTAGATTCTAACTTTATAGCACTTAATCTCAAATGGATTGATTGTAAATGAAAGTTTATTGCCGTTTGCAATAGAGACTGCTACGTCATTTCTTTCAAGCAAGTCACATTCTGCAACAGATTTAATATCAGCAAAGAGTTCTGCTGTTACATCTGTTCTTGCGCCTGCTTTTTCAACAAAACGGATGATGTAAGCGTCTTCATCTTCACATTTCTTAACTGCTTCAAGAGTAACATTTTTACCGTCAACCTTAATAAATGAACCTGATGTTTCGCCCTTTGAGTCTGCTTTAACATCAACTGCAACTGCAGGGTTATTCATTTCAAGACCGCGTACTAATGTTTCTGCATTTTTCCAGTTACCCTTGTGTGGATAAATTGAATATGTGAAGTAGTGGTCACCACGGTCAGACATTGGGTCCGGATTCATTGGAGCTTTAAGAAGTGTGATAATCATTCTTTGTTTATCTACTTCGTAACCATATTTACAATCATTGAGAATTGTAACACCGTAATTGTCTTCTGACATATCAATGAAATTGTGAGCAGAAACCTCAAATTTCGCTTTATCGTAAGGATTGTGACGATAGTTAGAACTTTCAATTGTAGCGTAAGCGATATCTCTTGTAAACTTCTGTGCTTTAACATCAACATCGAAGCCAACTTTAAGAAGTTTTTCCTGTTCGTGCCAACTGATGAATGTATCAAAGTCAATCTTATCAAGTTCATTATAGAGAATAATATTCTGTTTAAGGATTGACTTATTGATATTCTTTTCAACAGAAACTACTGTGAACACATCACCTGCTACTACACCTGTAACTTTACCTGCTTCTGTGTCAAATTCTCTGTCAACATAAGAAGCAACAATATCCCAAGCGTCATATTTACCCGGAAGGTCTTCGTAAAGACGGAATACATTACCTTTACCGGAAAGAACTTCACGATTATTTTTCTTATCGAGAATTGATGTAATTTCAGCTGCATCATCAAGAACGATTTTAAAGTTACCATTTTCAACTGCACCGGAGAACGCAACTGCTTTTGATTCAGCAACTTTTGCTTCCTTTGTATAGAATACTTTGTAACCTACTGCAGGAATATCTTTTGCAATAAATACAAGTACTTTTGTACCATCAAGTTTTGTGTAGCTTTGAGTAGGAACTTTGTTACCGTCAGCATCATAAATTTCAACATCTTTATATGGAAGTTCGATTTTACTTGTTGCAACAGTACCAAGTGAATTGAAGAGTACAAATGGCTTACCGTATTTTTCGCTACCATCAACATTACCTGCGAGTACATCTAATGCTTCGCTTCTTACGCTTTCACCAATTTTAATAATATCTTCATAAATAGCGCAAAGGTCAGCGAATACTTCTGTAATATGTGAACCCGGAAGTGAGTCGTGGAACTGATTTGTTAAAATCATCTGCCAGCCTTCGTTGAGTTTCTCAAGTGGATACTTGTAGCCATATTTCATTGCAATACTTGCGAACATTTCTGCTTGTCTGTAAAGGTTTTCGCAGTATCTGTTATATTTTTTAAGAAGTGCTTTAGTTGTGTGAACACCACGATGCTCTTCAAGATAAAGTTCATCTTTCCATGTTGGAATGTTAGTTTCTGTTGCATTTGCTTTCATACGTGCCAAAGAATCTTCAATTTTACTTGTCTGTGTCTTTGGAAGACCAGGGAAGTTCTTATAACGTTTTACATATTCAAGCATTTCGGTGTCAACACCGCCACCGCCGTCACCCCAGCCGTAGCAGTACATTGATTCACCAATTGTTTCTTTATCTGTATATTTTTTCCAGTTAACTTTAAGTGAGTCTGCTTCAACAGTACCAATAAAGTGTGTTGGTGGAACGATTGAGAATACTTTTGAACCATCAGGACCTTCCCACCAGAATGTGTTGTACTGCCATGGGTTTGTATCATTCCAGATACCCATTTTATGAGTAACGAAATATTCAACACCTGCTTTTTTAAGAATCTGTGGCATAGCATAACCGTTACCGAATACATCAGGAACCCAACAGGTTTTTGGTGTAATACCGAATTCTTTTTCTGCAAAGCGAACACCATGAAGAAGTTGGCGAACAAAAGATTCACCTGAAACTAAGTTACAGTCAGGTTCAACCCACATAGCACCGATGTATTCCCATCTACCCTCTTTGATTCTGTCTTGAACTTGTCTGTAAAGAGATGGGTATCTCTTTGCCATTTCAATATATGTAGGTGCTGTACTCTGTGAGAAAATGAAGTCAGGATATTGCTCCATAAGACGAAGCATTGTAGCGTGTGTTCTGCCTAATTTTCTTATATATTCTTTATAAGCCCACATAAATACAATATCAAGGTGAGAGTTACCAACTAAAGCTAAGTTACCCTCTGATTTGTAGTTAGGGTTATTATAAACTTTATCTTTAAGAACTTTTTGAGCTTTTAAAAGACCTGCTTTGAATTCTTCACCATCAAGGTCAAAGTTAACAAAAGTAAACGCCTCTTTTAATGTTGCTCTTATAAGTTCTTGTAAACCTGTGTCGTGAACAGGCATAAAGAGTGCGTTGAACACGGCTTTAAAATCCCAGTAGATTTCTTCGATAACAGGGTCAACAACACCAATAAATGAGCAAGAAAGTGTTTTAACTGTTGATTCATTTGAGTGCCATACATAGTAAGACTCAATATCAACATCATAATGCTCGTCGCCTTTTGCACACTCTGTAAGCAAAACAGAGTTTCTGAATGGGTCAAGACCCTGGTATGGCTCACCATTAAGAGTTAAAAGTGAGTCACCGCCGAAATATACATTAAGAGTAACTTTTTTACCCTTGAAACGAGCAGGCATATCGAATGAATTTTTAAAGAATGCACTCCAACCGTTATTACCCCAACGGTCACCAACGTTTAATTCTTTCCATTCATCGTAAAGATATTCGTAATCGTCAACTCCCTTGTAGATACATTCTTTCATTTTCCAAGCAGGAATTGACTCGATATCTGTATAAATTCTCTTTTTAAGATTTTTAATTTTGAGTGCCGCAACATCATCAAATGAGAAAATACCTCTTTGCTTACCTTTGGTAGCATCACGCCAGTCATCAACGTGAGCATCCATAGCATCGAGTGCTGCAACAGCATCCATATTTTTGATTTCTGCCACAAAAATCTTCCTTCCTTAAACTGTAAAACAGTTTTATTTTCATACCATTTCAGTATAGCATTATTGGTTATTATTTTCAATAAGTAAATAGTTTATTTTTGAAATATTTTATAGTTGATTTTCCAACTGCAAATACTGTATAATTGAGTTATAAAACAAATAAAAGGCGGTGCTTTTATGAAATATGTTTCTAAAAAAGAACAGTTAAACTATCTTGTAGGTCTTTCAGGACAGAATTTAGTTTATTCACTCATTGGCGGCTCATTTTTTACATATTTTATGACAGATATTGCAATGTTTCCGGCGGCTGTAGTTTCGGTTATTCTTATAGCAATGAAAGTCTGGGATGGTATTAATGACCCTATTGTTGGTTCTTTCGTTGACAGACATAGTTTCAAAAATGGTGAAAAATTAAGACCTTTTTTACGCTATACTCCTCTGCCTGTTGGTATATTCACCGTTTTAATCTTCCTTGTATTTTCAACAGAGGAAAGTCTTTTATGGCTTCGTGTATCTTACTTCATAATTATGTATATAGCGTGGGATATAGCCTATACTTTGCAGGATGTTTCAATATGGGGTATTACCGCATCTGTTTCGCCTGACAGTAACGAACGTGATAATTTCATTAAATGGGCAAGAACAATTGGTTCATTGGTTTATGGTATTTTCAATATGTTAATACCAATGTTTATTGAAATGATTGCTTTAAGAACACAAAACAAAATGTCTTTAGTAACTCTTGTTTTTGCAGTTATTTTTGGTCTTGGCGGTGGTATGTTAAGTTACCGTTCTTATAAAGCACAAGAAAGAATTAAAATAAATCCACAAACACAACAAAACTCATTAAAAGAAAGTTTTTCTCTTCTTTTCAAAAATAAAATGATGCTTCTTGTGACACTTGCAAATCTCTTTGGTTCTTTAGGTTTCGGTACACAGTTAGTAACATATTTTTTCAAGTATAAGTTACCGGTAGATTTCCCCGGTGCAGACGGATTTATTGGTGCATTAGGACTTACAACTATCTATTTTGCAATTACTAATGTCCCACAGTTTATTGGTATGATTTTTGCCGATAAATTCAAAAAATTCTTCAAAGGGTATGTTAATGTTCTTATATTCATTCAGGCAATAAATGCAATTGTCAGAACTGTCGCTTTCTTAATCGGATTTGAAGGTGCAAACTTCTGGATTGGTATGGGACTTTGGCATTAGGCTCAATTCCTATGGGTGCCTTAAGCATTGCACAAACTTCTGTTTTCTGTGACAGTGTTGACTATATGGAATGGGAAACAGGAAAAAGGACAGAAGGTGTTACATTCTCAATGCAGACATTCTTCACAAAAGTTTCAAGTGGTATAACAGGCGGTCTTGCCACACTTTCATTATCGCTTTTAGGTTACAAAGCTATTGACGACACTGCAACATCATTTATAGGCACACAAACTGCTGAATTTGATGCATGGATATGGCCACTTGTAATGCTTACCCCGGTTATTGCGAGTATTCTTTACATTATCCCGTTGTTCTTTATAAGATACTCACCTGAAAAGAGAGCGCAAGTTGAAAAAGATTTAGCCCAAAGAAGAAATTCCATTGATTATTAAATGATACAATTATAAAAATGGTCTGTAAAAACGTTAAGTTTTTTACAGACCATTCTTTTTTACTTATGACTGACAACTAATAGCTAACTGCTAAGACCTGACTATAGAACCACTCGCAATATACCCGCTTTTAACTTCACCATTTATGGCTCTGACTGTATATCGGTAGTTTTTTCCAACAACTGCAGTTTCATCACTATAAGTTAATGTATCGGCTTTTACCTTGGAAGAAAGCACCTGCCACGAAGACCATTTTTTAGTGGTGTCATTATATTCTGCACGATACACTATATAATTCGTTGTACCTTTGCACTCATTCCATTTTACAGTAACACCTTTTTCTGCATTTTATAGCAGCACGCCGTTAGGCGCCATAAAGGTGTCCAGCTGAGCCACAATGTTTTTAATATCCGCTG
>JAFSBS010000162.1 GCA_017437165.1 Clostridia bacterium | reverse complement strand
GTAGCAATAATATTCAAAATGTTATCCAGCAGATTATCCAACCGGATACAACATCTGCAAGTATTGATATTCAGGGTACAACTCAGGCGCCGACAACTCAAGCACCGACTACTCAGACGCAAAATATTACAACTACTGAAAAAGCACCTGAAACAACAACTTCTTCTGCTTCTTCAGATGAAACAAGTACTACTACAACTACAAAACCTACAACAACAGAACCTTTAACAGATTCTCCTGCGATGATTAAAGAGAAAAAGGCGGTTCTTAATACATACAAAAAGGTTGTTAATACAGCAAATGCAATTAAACCTGGTTTCACAAAAGTTCAGTACAGAACAATGGATAAAGATGACAATGCAAAACTTGTTTTAGGTAGTGTTGAAAAGAATTATCCGGGTTACTTTATTAGTCAGGATGATGCTGAAGCAGCTCCTATTGTTTCTGCAAAATTTTCCGATATGTCACTTTTCTTAATAGAAAATAGTGATTTTGCTTGTCTTCTTTCAGATAAAAATGCATCAGAAGCAATAAGAAAAGTAGAGAAAACAGAGCAATCTGATGGTTCAGCAAAAATAACAATTGTTCTTCGCGACGAGGAAAATCCGGCAGTTACACCTGCTGACCAAAAAACTCCTGAAAGTTTTACAAGTTCGATGTTCCCTGTGGTTAATAAGGACGATATAAAAGAAAAACTTATTGCTCGTCAGGGTATGCTTACTTCTATTACTGATGTAAATCTTTTATATCACGATTGTACTTTAGAAATTACTTATATGCCAAAAACAGGTAAAGTGCTTTCAGTTACGCAGACTGTTCAGTATGATTGTGTTGTTACTTATGATTTAGCGGTTCTTGGTTTTGCTATAATGCCGGGTCAAACTGCTGTTGGTACTGTAACTGATACTTCGGTTTACACAGATTTTGTATATTGATATGATTAAATGAGCAGGGTGAATACCTTGCTCATTTTTATGTATTATTATGCAAAAATCAACTATAAAATATTGATTAAAATGTTTTTATGTGATATAATGAAATAATGGAAAATAGAAATCTGAATGAGGTGTGGTTATGACAAGACACGAAGCAAGGGAACAGGCATTTGCGGTTGTTTTTGAAAAAAGTTTCAATGAAAGTGCAAGTTTTCAGGAGATTATTGATGGCGCACAAGAATGCGAATTAGTAAAAATCAATGGTTTTGCAGGTTCACTTTTAAATATTGTTGAAGATAATCTAAAAAAAATTGATGAAACAATTGAAGAAAGTCTTGTTAACTGGAGTTTACAAAGGCTTCCAAAAGTTTCACTTGCTGTTTTGCGTCTTGCAGTTGCAGAAATTCTCTATAGTAATGATATTCCTGTAAGTGTCAGTGTTAATGAAGCGGTTGAAATTGCAAAAACATTTGGTACCGAAGAAGATGCTTCGTACATAAATGGTGTTTTATCATCAATCGTTAAAAAGATAAAATAATGAGTTTGTTTTTAGGTATAGATACAAGTAACTACACAACATCGGTTGCTCTATATGATGACAATGGTAAAATTTATCAAGAAAAACGCCTTTTGCCGGTAAAAACAGGTGAAAGAGGTTTGAGGCAAAGTGATGCAGTATTTCATCATACAAAAGCATACCCTGAGCTTATTTGTAGATTATTTGAGAATATAAACGAAAAAATTGATGCAGTAGGTGTTTCTTTTGCACCAACAACACAAGAAGGCTCGTATATGCCTTGTTTTTTAGTTGGTGAGAGTTTCGCTTCATCTTTAGCAACTGTTTTAAATGTTCCGCTTTTTAAATTTTCGCATCAGCAAGGTCATATTGTTGCTGCGCTTTATTCCGCCTGTAAATTGGATTTGTTAGAAGAAAAGTTTATAGCTTTTCATGTTTCGGGCGGGACAACAGATGCGGTTCTTTGTGAAAATGATAATGGTGTTCTTAAAATAACACCAATCAGTTCTTCAAATGATTTAAAAGCAGGACAAGCAATTGACAGAATAGGTGTCAGGATGGGACTTGATTTTCCTTGTGGTAGAGAGTTAGAGAAATTGGCACTAAAAAGTGATAAAGAATATAAAATTAAAATTAAGTTATATGATGGTGATTGTTCTCTGTCAGGACTTGAAAATAAATGTCTTAAGATGCTTCAAAATAGCGAAGCACAAGAAGATGTTGCAAAATTTCTGTTTTCTTATATTGCAGAAACATTGTCTGCAATGGTAAATGATGTTTTTCTGAAATATGGTGAATTACCACTTGTTTTTGCCGGTGGAGTTATGTCAAATACTATTATTAAAGATGTTTTAAAATCGAGATATTCTGCCTTTTTTGCTGAACCAACATTCTCTTCTGATAATGCGGCAGGTATTGCGGTGCTTACAAAAATTAATCATAAAATGAAGTAGGTGAGTGAATGTATTCTGTTTCACCAACTGTTTATAGTGTAACTGAGCTTAATGATTTTGTTAAAACGCTTTTAGATAACAACGAAAACTTAAAAAATGTTTTTGTAACCGGAGAAATTTCAAATTTTAAAAATCATTATAGTGGTCATATGTATATGACTATTAAAGATGAGGGCGGAGCAATTAAAGCGGTAATGTTTTCATCTTATGCTTCGAGGCTTAAATTTGTTCCTGAAAACGGAATGAAAGTTATTATTTTGGGTAGTGTATCACTTTATAGTAAAGATGGTTCTTATCAACTTTATATAACAGATATGCAACCTGATGGTATTGGTGCGTTGAATTTAGCGTATGAGCAATTAAAAGAAAAACTTTCAAAAGAAGGTCTTTTTAATCAGGAAAACAAAAAGCCAATACCTGTATTTCCACAAAAAATAGGTGTTGCTACTGCACCGGATGGTGCTGCTGTTCGTGATATTTTTTCAATCCTTAAAAGACGATTTCCACTCGCAGAAATTGTTTTTTGTCCTGTTGCAGTTCAAGGTGCTTCTGCCGCTCCCGAAATTGCAAACGCAATTAAATTTTTCAATGAAAAAAGTGCGTGTGATGTTTTAATTATAGGCAGAGGTGGTGGCTCATTAGAAGATTTATGGGCATTTAACGAAGAAATTGTTGCACGTGCAATTTTTGAATCGGAAATACCTGTTGTTTCTGCAGTAGGTCACGAAACCGATTTTACTATTGCAGACTTTGTTGCAGACTTAAGAGCCCCGACTCCATCTGCAGCGGCAGAATTAGCAGTTCCTGATATTATTGAATTAAAATCTGATTTGCTCGGTTTAAAGCAACATTTAACTGTTTTAATTAAAAATAGGTTGAATTTTGAGCGTGAATATTTAGATAATGCAGAAAAAAGACTTTCTATTTTAAGTCCGTCAAATAAAATAATGAATTCACGACAGGAAATTTCAAATCTGTATGAAAAGATTGCCGGTTCTATTGAGTTGAAACTG
>JAFSBS010000161.1 GCA_017437165.1 Clostridia bacterium | reverse complement strand
TATACATATAATGATTATTTTTTAGTTTTAAATAAATGAATATGTAATTAACAACTTTGAATGAATAAAGTAATTTATTAATTGATTATAACCAGAAAGGGTGCATGTAATGAGTAAGCATTCTTCTCAAAAAAAGCGTATTGTTATACTTGCACTTTTTAACCGATATGCATACACGATACTATTCCCGTTGTTAATAATTTTAATTTTCAGAAAAAATATGGTATTTCTTCTATTTGGAGCTGATTTTATTCTGATGGCTTTACATAGTTTAATAGGATATATTTGTCGCTGGAAACATATTTATTGTTCATATCAAAATGTACATAGAAAACAGATGACGCCTAATAATATATGTTGGGCTAAAATAAAAAAAGGCGAAGCATATGGCTCTCCTGCAATTGAGGCAACAATAGGAATAGCATTAATAATTTTTAGTTTTGTCTATAAGTTTTAATGCTTGTTTTACAAAAGAACCAACCGATGGGATGTGGATCGGTTGGTTCTTACTTATTCAAAAAAATGCTTATCCAATATCTCACACGCAGTAATTACAAATCTGACACAAGGTCTTGTTTTGTAATATTCGGGTGTTCTTTCTTCAGAAACAGGGGATTGTTTACCTGCAACTTTCAACAAATCTTTACAGATGTATGTTGAGTGAATTGCTTTGAATTCTTCTGCTAATTCCTGAATAAGTTTGTAATGCTCGTCTTTAACCTTTTTGTCAGTAGGGTTCGAGTAACCGTGAAGAATACCCGCAACAAAAAACATACCCGTTACTGCACCGCATACCTCACGGAGTCTTCCCATACCGCCACCAAACGAAGAAGACATTTTTAATGCCAATTCTTTATCTAATTTCAAGTCGTCACAGTACGCTAACACAACAGATTGACTGCAGTTGTAACCGTCGCAAAAATATTGTGCGCCTTTTTCACTATGTGTCAATTTAATCATCTCTTTATTTTGTAACTAATTCTTTATCCTTTTCGGTACCAGTCTGTTTAGCACCCATATCAAATTTTTCAAGAACCTTAACACTTACAGCAAAGCAGTCTGCAAGACCATCTAAATTCATATTGTCGTAAGTATCACGTCTTGTATGATAATAATTCTGTAAATTGTGGTTAAGACCTGTAATACCGGTTGCTCTCATACCTGCTTTTGCAAATGCTGCAGAGTCAGTAGCACCGCCGAGAGGTGGGACCATACCTTTTAAACAATGAATGTTTAATTCTTCTGCACATTCCATAAACAAGTCTGAAACATCTTTATCGACTTTAACAGTACCATTTAAGTCGCGGTAGTTTGTCATTAAATATTTCGGGTCAAAAATTGTGTCATAAGAATAAATAAAAGTAGGAACATCAGAAAATTCTTCTTTGTGTTTTTCTGCCCAGAATGATGAACCACGAAGTCCTGCTTCTTCAGAGCCTGAAATAATAACACCAACCTCAGTGTTTTCAAACTCTATGTTGTTGTCTTTTAATGCTTTTAAAATTGCAATACCCATATAACAACCCGAAAGGTTATCATTAGCACCATCAACAACTCTTTTTTCGTTCCACATAAAGAACATACCAATCATAAATGGAACAAAAAGAAGTCCCCAAAGAGCCATTTTAAAAAGAGTTGACTCTGTGTCGATTATACCGAATGTAACACCATTGTTTACTATGTAAAGAATTGAAAGCACTAAATAATAAAATGCACCTAAAGTTGCTACAACAATGTGACCTTCAAAGAATACGCCACCCAAACGGTAATTTACAGGCCATTCCCAACAAGCGTCAGGGTGACCGTTAAAGAGTATTCTTCTTTTTACTTCACCTTTGCAGGATTTTATTGCGGTAACATTGTGTCCGGTTTTTTCAGGGAATACCCAGTCAACAACTTTTTTGTACATACCAAACTGAAAAATCGCCAATAAGAAACCTGCCACAATAAGCGGAATTGAAATAACAGGGCAAACAAAGAAAAGTGCAACCGCAGAAAGCACCAAAGTGAATGTTATGTAAATCCAACCAAAGAAAGAACCCGGATTTTCCTTGAAGGATTCTATTTCAACTCTTTCACAACCGCATTCGTTACTTAATGTTTCTGCCATATATTCACAGGCTTGTTTTTCACCCTCTGAACCAGGGTCACGCTTTGGCATAGTTTTACATATATGAGTGATTTCATCAATCATATATTGTGCTGAATCTTTTTTGTTTTTAATGAGATTTGATAAATCCATAAATACACTCCCCAAGTAAATTTTTACTATCTCATTTTATACAATTATAAACTTAAGGTCAATTATTAAAATATACAAAAAAACGAGCTATAATTTTATATCTGCAAATAGTGGGTAGTGGTCACTTAAATCATTAAAACAGTCTTGTGACAATAAAGAAAGATTTTTTACAGTTATATCACCTTTAACAAAAATATGGTCGTTCAGGGTATTGTTGAAGTTAAAGTTTTCGCCAAAAAATTTATTTTGGGCTATATCTTCACTGTCTGTATAAAGCGAATTCAGTATTCCATAACTACCTGAGTTCACAACGGTTTTTTGATAAATTGCTCGTTTTTTTGTGTTGAAGTCACCAATTATAAAAATAGGGTAGGGGTATTGTGATTCAAGGGTTTGTGTTACGTTGTAAAGTTCATTTACTTGACAGGTTTGCGTAAAGAAATTTTTTGCTTCTTCTGAATCTTCGAGGAAACTTAAATGAGTATTTAGAACAGCGAAAATTTTATTTGTTTTTTTGTGCCTGAAAATGCCCCAACATGCCCGTCTTGATTTAAAATTCCAACAATCAGAAAAAGTGATACTTCCGCTATCTATAATTTCAACTGTCCGGGTATTATAAAGAATTACGGTCATCTTTTGCGGGAATGCAGTTTTTAAAGGAGAAACAAATTTATAATCACTTTTGTTTTTATTTATTTCGTTGTACCAATCAGAACACATTTCTTGAAGACCTATAACATCAGGGGAATACCCATCACGAATTGAAAAGAATATTTCACTCCGTTCCGTAACAGGCTCACCCCCCCACGATTTATAGTGCGCAAGTAAATTGAGCGTCATAATTCTTACTTCGTTTTCTTTTTTATTTAATATTAAATTATCTTTTTTTATACGGTCGTCATATTTTACTTGGTTTTTGCCTGTATATAAATTATATTCAACAAAAGGTTGGTTATATATTAAAGGACAAATAACAAGTGAAAATACAGTTATAATTATAGTAATTAAAATATGTTTTTTCTTATCCATAGAGTTAGTATTGGTAATAAGAATGAAAAAATTAAATTTTAAATTATTAGCAATTTTTACAATGAAAAGAAGTTCGTTTTGTATGATTTGCAGAAATTAAGAATTCTTAATTTTTCTTAAAATAGTGAATTGACATTCACAAATTGATTTGATATAATCTGTTTTAGTGAGATTGGAAAGGAATGGGCTTATGAGTAATATTTTACTTAAAGGTATTGCACCTGCACTTATTACACCATTTGATAAAAATGGGAATATTCTTAAAGATAGTATTAAAAAGAATCTTCAGATGAACTATGAACAGGGAGCAAAGGGCTTCTACATCTGTGGTTCAACAGGTGAAGGTCCGGTACTTACTGTAGAAAAAAGAAAAGAAATCGCAGAAGCTACTGTTGAGTACAGCAACAACAGAGGTATTATTATTAACCATGTTGGTGCAGCTTCTCCTGAAGAGGCAATCATTCTTTCACGTCATGCAAAAGAATGTGGTTGTGACGCTGTTTCAAGCGTTGTTCCTAATTTCTATTATAAGTATAACGATAATGAAATTATTGAGTATTACAAAAAAATAGCAGATGCTTCAGAACTTCCTGTTATTGCGTACGCCCAGGGACTTTATACAGGTGATATTGTTTCACTTATGGATAAACTTATCAAAGTTGATGGTATTATCGGTGTTAAGTTCACATTGACTGATTTTTATTCATTACACAGAATTAAAGAACTTAATAAAGGTGACATAAACGTTATTAACGGACCGGATGAAATGCTTCTTTGTGGTCTTTCAATGGGTGAGGATGCAGGTATTGGTTCCACTTATAATGTTCTTTGTTCAGAATATTGCAAACTTTATGATTTGTTTATGAAAGGTGATATAAGAGCGGCACAGGAACAACAATACAAAATCAACAAAGTTGTTACTGTTATCATTAAGTATGGTGTTATCCGTTCGCTCAAATATATCCTTACACTTTTAGGTATTGATTCAGGTGAAGCAGTATTTCCGGGTACACCGCTTACAGATACGGAAAAAGCTTCACTTAAACAAGAACTTACAGATATAGGTTATTTCTTTTGATTTTAATTTAAGGAAGGTTACATAAAAATGGGTATCAGACACGTTACAAGATTTGGCATTCAAAGAAAAATCGTTGCAAATATGACAAGCGAAAGCTGGAAAACGATTCCTCATGTTTGTTATACATACGAGCCGGATATTACAAAATTCCAGGCTGCTTTTAAAGAATATAGTGCAAAACATAAGGATGATGATTATAAAGTAACATTTAACGGAGTTCTTTTAAAGTCTATTGCCGAAGCACTTAAAGACGCACCCGAAATGAATTCTCATCTTCATTTTGAAAAGAAACTTGTCCGTGGTAAACTTACGACATTTGATAATATTGATATTTCAGTTCCGTGGCCACTTCCTGATGGTACAATGATGACTATAAATATGAAAGATATGGGTAATAAATCATTACAGGAAATTGGTAAACTTTCTGCAGACATAAACAGAAAACTTGCAAATACCAATCTTACAGAGGCGCTTTACTCTGTTTCAATTCACGATACAATCAAAGCACTAAAAAAAGGCCACTTTGTTAAAGCAGTTTTAAGAATTTTCGGTGCAAAATCACAGAAAAAACACAGAGTTGTCACATTAAAAGGTAAAGAAAAAAAGGCTTATTATTCAATTCCTGAAACTGACAGAATTACACGTGATGATTTAGCGCAAGGAACATTCCTTGTTACAAATGTCGGTAATCTTGTAAGAGGTTTAAGAGGCGACGCAAGTGTTCTTATGATTATTCCGCCTATGGTTTGTGCTATGGCAGTATGTGCAACACAAAGGAGACCGATTGTTGTAACTGATGAAAATGGTGAAGAAAAAATTGATATAAGAACAATTCTTCCTCTTACAATCTGTTTCGACCACAGAGCGCTTGATTTTTCAGAAATTGCTCCATTTATAAGAAAACTTGAAGAGATTTTTAATAACCCTGAAATTATATTAGGCGAATAAGTTATTAAGTGATGTCAGATTCTGGCATCACTTTTTATGTTTTTACATTCTTTATCATCATTATTCACAGAATTCCTATATGTAAATAGGGAAATCTAACAAAAATGTGGGTTTCTGTTGGATTTTTATTGATTTTTTGTATTTGTAGTGCTATAATTACTAACATACGAAAGTTTGATTATTTTTAGATAGGGTGGATTATGAAAAAATCAATTTTATTTATTCTTTCTTTAGTCATCTTGCTTTCTTCCGTGTTAACGGTTATGGCGTCAGCAGTAACTGGTGCTTTTACCGAGGAGGCGTTCGATAAAGTTATAGTTTCGGTAGAGGTTGATAATTTACCTGACGATATGTATGATGACGATGCTAATGTTACTTATGATAATGGTACAACTGCAACTACTAAAGGCGGTGTTTTAGATAATATCGCAGGTGACGGAATCGGTGATTTCGTTGGTGGTGTTGTCGAAAGTGTTTTTCAGGATGAAGATGTTTCTGAGCAGGTTAACGACAAGGTAGAGGGTGTCGGTGGTATTTTTTCAGGTATCTTCGATTCTTTAAAAGATATCATACCAAGCACAAACAAGCAAACTACCGGCAGCAACTTTTTTGACCCTATAACTCCGGCTGTTACAGGTGGGTTTAGTAGTAATTTCGGTACTGGTAAT
>JAFSBS010000160.1 GCA_017437165.1 Clostridia bacterium | reverse complement strand
GGTATTTTATGATAAAAGGAATCAATAAACAAGTGCTTGAAGTTTTAGAAACTAATAATGGATATTTTGAAAAAGCATTATTTTTTATTAAACCGGAATTTTCCGGAATTTCTGAAAATAAATTACGTGAATTAGCTCTTACAGAAATTAAATCCGCAATAAATCCTCCAAAACAAAAGTATAATAATAAAACAAATAAATTATTATCGTTTATTTATTTCTTCGCTGTATTTATTTCAGGTCTTATTTTGGGAATTTTACTTTCTTTTTTGATTTGATATTTTATTTAAAATATGATAAAATAAATTCAATTCATTATTTATTTTAGGAGTTTTTATGAGATACCATAATATTTTGTGGGACTGGAACGGCACTCTTATTGATGATGCCGTAACCTCCCTTAATTGCGTGAATGATATGCTTGAAAAG
This sequence comes from Clostridia bacterium, assembly GCA_017437165.1. GTDB lineage: Bacteria > Bacillota > Clostridia > Oscillospirales > Acutalibacteraceae > DTU089. Next base: position 3,076 of record JAFSBS010000160.1, on the reverse strand, counting down.
ATGGGGAAACCGTTTATTACCCTCCCGCAATATTATACATACGTAGAAACGCCCATAATCGGCTTTTACAGGCATATCTTAACCGAAGATGAGTTGGATTTCGATTTAATATCAAAATCGTTTCATGAAAGTTATAATAATCGTTTAAGCGAAACTAAATTAGCCGATAACACCCAAAGTGTTCTTAAATCGCTAAAAGAAAATGGTGCAAAACAATATATTATAACTGCAACCAAAGAAGATAGTGCAAAAAATCTTACTGTAAGATATGGAGTAAACGAGTATTTTGACGGAATATTCGGTGCAGATAATACACTTGCAGAAAGCAAGGTGGAAAGAGCATTAAATTTTTTCAATGATAACAATATAAACCCTGCTGATACGGTATTTATAGGTGACACCCTTCACGACCTTGAAACTGCAAATGCTTTAGGTATTGATTGCATTCTTGTTACTTTTGGTCATCAGGGCAAAACAATAGTGGAAAATAGCGGAACTGTTACCGCTGACAGTTTAGATGAAGTTCTTAATATAATTCTTGATGAAAGAGCTGTTGATTTTCACACACATTCAACCTTTTCCGATGGTACATTCACTCCTGAAGAACTTATAAACCACGCTGTCAATGTAGGACTTTCTGCAATTGCGCTTACTGACCACGATACTGTTAACGGCATAGAAGAAGCAATTAAATCAAGTAAAAATAAAGATATAGAATTTATCCCCGGAATAGAGTTCTCTGTTGCTGATGGTACTGAAATTCACATTATCGGCTTATTTATTGATCACAAGAACGAAAAACTTCTTGATACGATACATAAAACACGCTCTCAAAGAGAAGTGAGAATGAAAGGTGTTATAGAAAAACTTCAAAATCTTGGTTTTGAAATTACTTATGAGGAGGCACAACAACTTGCAGGTGGCGATTTTGTAGGCAGAGCGCATATAGCACACGTTTTAATGGATAAAGGCTATGTTGAGTCTGTAAAGGAAGCATTTGATAAATATATAGGACTCAATAAACCTTGCTATGTTGAAAAAAAGGAGATTACACCAAAAGATGCCATTACAGCAATAAGAAGTGCGGGTGGTCTTGCATTTTTAGCACATCTTCACCAAACGAAATTTGACTTTGAGCAACTAGATAGACTTTTGGAAGAATTGAAAGGTTACGGACTCAATGGAATTGAAGGCTATTACACCGAATATACAAATGAACATATAAGAGAATTCAGAAAACTTGCTCAGAAACACAACTTGTTTTATTCCGGTGGTTCTGACTTCCACGGAGCAATGAAACCAACGGTGAATTTAAAGTCGGGTTATTCCGACTTGCACATACCATACAGTATTTTTACAACTTTAAAGCGTTTAAAACTCAATAATTAGTCAAAAATAGGATTGCAAGTATTTGCAATCCTATTTTTTGGGTGGTTATTTAATGAGTGGTTTTATAAAAATTAAAAGTAAGGCTTTGCTTCTTAATAATACTTTCAAACTATTTTGTGTTACATTTATTGCTTTAATTTTAAAAGCAACTGCAACTGTGGGTACGGTTCTTTCTACACACTTTATTTTAGTAAGTAATATCTTCCAGTCTTTTTTAATTGAATACAACACTTTTATGGTTTATTTTATTTATAGTTTATTTGTTGTAAGCATTTATTTTCTGTTATTTTTATTTATAAGTGGATTAAAAACCGGTGAAAAAGCGATTTATTTTATGCAATCAAAAGGCAGTAACGCAAAATTCAAGTATCTCTTTATATTTTTAAGACCATCACAAAGTTTCAGAAGTTTCTGCCTTTACAGTAAAATTTTTATATTAAAACTATTATGGGGGATTTTTTTATATTTACCACCCTATTTTTGTCTTACCCTTACTATCTACCTTTATTTTTCGACTGTTATTTATACAAGTGTATTTCTTACACTAATTTTTGGTACCGTATTTCTGATATCTATATCGTCTTTTTATTACAACTGTATTTCTGTACGATATTCATTTGCGCCTTATTATCTCTGTACAGATTTAAAGATATCTGTTAAGGAAGCTATAAACAAAAGTACACTTAATTCCGATGGTTTTATAAAAGATGGTGTTTACTTAAAATCTTCTATGCTCCTGTGGATTTTGACTTGTATTTTTATTGCACCTGTTTTCTATGTAGTACCATTCAGAAAGCTGACAAATGCAAAATTTATTACATTCTGCGACGGATTGCACTATTCATTACCACAAGGCAATAAAACTAAAATATTCATTAAAAATGATGGAGCAATATAAAAAGAGGGACTGTAAAAAACAGCATTTTTCACAGTCCCTTATAAATTATTGGTCTAAATTGATATTACCTGTTTTATTGATTTTTCTGATTTCAGCTTCGTTCATAATATCAATATCATCAGATTGAGTATGACTATTCATCTGATTAAGTTTGTTTCTTACAAAGTCATCGTGACGAATAGCTGGTTGATTTGTCATAGGTTCAACAAAGAACAATTCATCTTCTTCCTCTTCAGGTAAGAATCTGTATCTGTTTACAATTAACCATATAATAATAGCGATTACAACAATTGCAATAGCACCAATTGTAACAAATTTACCCATATTGTCTTTTAATTCATTTTTATCTGCATCAACTTCATCAGCATTCACATTCTCAAACTGTGCTTCAACAATTACATTGTTTGCCGGCATCACAAAAGTATATTCATCAATAAATTTACCATTTACACTAAGTGAATTTTCAACAAGTTTTTTGCCTTCATCAGTTTTCACGGTAATAGTTACAACTTCACCCGCTTTAGCTTTAGTGGGTTTTACAGTAATAACACCACCTAAATTAGTACTTACACTAATTGTATATAAAGAATCGTCAGGAAGTTCTTCCCACTTTGCATAAAGAACTGTATCTTCATCTGCTTCTGATGTTAAAAAGTCCCATTTTTCAGTAAGTTCAGTATCAGCATACCAACCATCAAACTTAAAGCCGTCTTTTTTTGGTGCTTCAGGAATTTCAACTATACCATCATTAACTTCGACTTCAATTGCCTCTTCACCATTATTAAGTTC
>JAFSBS010000019.1 GCA_017437165.1 Clostridia bacterium | reverse complement strand
TTTTGCAATATATTAAAACAAATTTTGGAATAGTTATATTTTTTCAGAAGTTGAATTAAATAAATTTTTCTGTTATAATCAATTTACTTAATTTTCGTTTTATGGAGGCTGTTATGCGTTTTGTATTTGACGATAATGTTCCGGATACATTGGAAGATTTGGCTACAACTTCTTTAAGTGATATTTTTGAAACAATAGACGATAATAATTTTGATGATAACCTTTTTGAATTTTTAAATAAAATGCCACGCACTCGAAAATCAACTGAAGAGATTCTCAAAGAAATCAAATGTTGGGATAATTACGACCTTTATATGGCATTGATTACTGACTTTTTTGATTTTTTAAGCAATGACGAACTTTCAGAAGTTGTAAGCAAATATAATCAGATTTTCTGCATCCCTCTGCCTGATAGTATTCAAGAAAGTATTTCTGAAAGGTTGTCACAATGAACAACACTCAATTTACGTCTCGTGAAACAAATTTTTTCACGGGACATTTATTTTAAAAATATTACCCGTTACTCACCCTTTTTTCTTGACTATTTACTTCATTCGGTGTAAAATATAAAATTAGTTTATTATTGTAAAATATAAAGGTGATTTAATGAGCGAGAAAATTATCCAGGTTAATAATCTCTCAAAATCTTACGGCGACCACCTTGTGCTTAATGATATTTCATTTTCATTACCAAAGGGTGAAGTTATAGGGCTTTTCGGTCCTAACGGTTGCGGTAAATCAACACTTATGAAGATTTTAACAGGTCTTATTCACGATTATAAAGGTTCTGTTTTAATTGAAGGTAATGCTCCGGGCGACAAAACAAAAGCAATTACCGCTTATTTACCTGAACAGACCTTTATTCACGACTGGATGAGAAACATTGACGCAATAGATTATTTTAATGACTTTTTCAAAGATTTTGACAAAAACAAAGCGCTTGAAATGTTAAAACGTTTTTCATTACCTGAAAAGCAAAAATGCAAAACAATGTCAAAAGGTATGCAGGAAAAACTCCTCCTTTCTCTTACTATGTCAAGAGAAGCGGGGCTTTACATTCTTGACGAACCAATGGGTGGTGTTGACCCTGCTACAAGAGAGTCTATTTTAAAATTCATAATGGACAACTACACAGAAAAATCTACAATGCTTATTTCTACGCATCTTATAAATGATTTACAATCTGTATTTACCCACGCGTTATTTTTAGGTGGCGGTAAGGTTCTTCTTAATAAATCTTCAGAAGAAATTACAAAAGACGGTAAATCACTTGACGATGTCTTTAAGGAGGTTTTTTCAAATGTTTGGTAAGCTTTTAAAAAATGACCTTAAAGCACAGTGGTTTTCGGTTTCTGCAATTTATTTTTGTGCCTTGATTGCGGTTGTTGTTTTTGAAATAGGGGCAAATGTTTTAAAAGACCAGAAACAAATTGTTCTTTGTGGCGGTGGTGTTTGCCTTGCGCTTTTAATTGCAAGTTTTACTACACTTATAACTGTCGCTATTATGTTCAAAAATACTATGTTTGGAAGTGCAGGTTATTTAACTCTTA
>JAFSBS010000018.1 GCA_017437165.1 Clostridia bacterium | reverse complement strand
ATTGACTATTCAAGAAAAGAAGTTCGCGACTACATTTACTCACAGATGTATAAAATTCTTTCAGAGAATGACATTGACTATGTAAAATGGGACTTTAACCGTAACTTAACAGAAGTTGCAAACGCTGATTTACCACCTGAAAGACAAGGTGAAGTCTTCCACAGATTCGTGCTTGGTACTTACGAAATTATGGATAGACTCACAACCGACTTCCCTCACCTTCTTTTAGAAAACTGTTCCGGCGGTGGCGGTAGATTTGACGCAGGTATGCTTTACTACTCCCCACAAATCTGGACAAGTGATGACACAGACCCAATTGAAAGACTTACAATTCAATTTGGTACCTCTCTTGTGTATCCGGCTTCAACTATGGGTGCTCACGTTTCTGCAAGTAAAAGAACCGGCTACGAAACAAAGACAAATGTTGCTCTTTGGGGTACATTCGGATATGAATTAGACCCTGACAAATTAACAGAAGAAGAAATTGCAGAGATTAAAGAACAAGCAAAGCTTTACCATAAATATTATGATGTGATTCACTACGGTGACCTTTACAGATTAGAGTCACCATTTGAAAATTGGGACAGATGTGCATGGCAGTTTGTTTCTGAAGATAAAAAAGAAGCACTTGTTACTGTTGTTCAGATTAAAAAGGTTGTTCACGGATTTAAAATGCTTAAATTACAAGGTCTTAAACCTGACAGTATTTATAAAGACGAAGCAACCGGTGATACATATAGCGGTGCATACCTTATGAATGCAGGGCTTAATCTTTATGATATTTTAGACGAAGACGGCGACTCATATCTTCTTCACTTAACTGAGGTCTAATTATGATTAAAATTAAAGAAAATGATGTTATTCTCTTTCAGGGCGACTCTATAACAGACGGAAATCGTGGCAGAAATAGTGACCCTAACCACATTCACGGGCATGGATATCAATATATTTTAGCAAGTGAGATTTTAGCAGACAACTTGGGGAAAAATGTTACTATTTATAACCGTGGTATAACCGGAAACAGAATTGCAGATTTATATGCAAGATGGATTGAAGATTGTCTTAATTTGGAACCGACAATCCTGAGCATTTTAATAGGTGCAAATGACCTTATATTCCAATATAACCACAACTGCGGTTTTTCGCCTGAAAGATTTAAAAAGACCTACAGACTTTTAATAGAGGAAGTTCTTGAAAGAAATCCTGACACTAAAATTATAATTATGGAGCCATTTTTTGGTAAACACAGAGAAGAAGCTCCTGGTGAATACATTAAAAGCAATATTGGTTTCTATCAGAAGGCATCAAAAGAAATCGCAGAAGAATTTAATTTAATATTCGTTCCACTTCAGGAAGTTTTTGATGAAGCAAGTAAAAACTGCGATATTTTTGAACTTTTGTGGGATGGAGTACACCCGACAACTGCAGGGCATCAGCTTATTGCAAGGCAGTGGAAAAAGTGCGTTGAAAACGCACTTTAATTCGGAATGCGTAATTCGTAATTCGGAATTAAAAGAAATACTTTGCATTTAATTATTAAGTATCAATAAAGAAAAGTTCTATCATTTTAGTTTACGAAAAACCTT
>JAFSBS010000159.1 GCA_017437165.1 Clostridia bacterium | reverse complement strand
AAAACATTGACTTTATATAAGGATTCCAATTTTCATCATTCAGTTCATTAAAAATATATTGTTTTGCATATTCAACATCTGTGAATTCCCGATACCTTGAAATATAGATGCTACCCAACCACCTGAATTATCTGTTCTGCACATAATCATTCATTCTTTCTAATAATTTCTGACACATAGGAAAAGATTTTTGTGTTAGTTCGATTGGAGAATATCCCCAAGCATTTTTTTCTGTCAAAATAAGATTTTCTTGGGCAAAAATGATATCATACCATTCAGAAATTTCATCTTCATTTAGACCTGAATTAATAATGTATTGTATTGGTAAACGTTTTTTCTTATCAAACTGATTTATATTTACATTTGCTTCAAGAAGCTTTTTTATTAATATTGTACTTTGTTCGATATTATGGTTAGGTCTTGAAAAAAGTATATGAAACAAACACTCGTTTTCAGAATTTAATACTGTTAAATCAACACCTTCAGAAATCAGAAAATTCACAATTTTAAATCTGCTTTCAGGATTATGATTTGCCATGGCATTAAATATTAGTGGCGAGTCTACTTGAGCGTTTAATTGTGCTCTATCATAAATTTCCATAAATTCTTCAAAAGTCTTAAGTTTTGCTGTTAAAAACATATCCATAATTACACCTCATTAAAATTAGTGATTTGATTAAATTGTAGCATAATTATAATTAGAAATCAATGTAAACGCAACACATAATTTTAACGCTTAACAAACAAAGAATAGCAGGTGACTTGAATCAGAGATTCGAGCCACCTGTGAATTCATTTTATGCCATTTTCCAGAGCGTGTTTAAGCATCTTTCTCAATTTGTTTTTGAACAAGGTTTTTAGCACAAAATTCGCCCTGGAAAATAGAAATAAAAAATATCTGTAAAATTTCTATAAGTGGGCAAATTTGTGGTCAAAACGGTTAAATTACGATTTCAGAAAAAAGTGAAAACCGCTGAAACCCAATGGTATCAACGGTTTTCGATGGTCCGAGTGACGAGACTTGAACTCACGACCTCTTGACCCCCAGTCAAGCGCGCTACCAACTGCGCCACACCCGGATAAAAGTTGTATAGTATATGTATGTAATCAAATAAGACATTATACATTCATATTGGTTTATAATATCATATAGCTAAAAAAAATTCAAGTGTTTAATTAAAATTGAGAAATAGTAAAATTGGTGGGAGGGTGGTGAGAGAAATGATGAGTATCAGGGGTTAATTTGCCGTTTTAGAATATTGGGCGAAATTATGCTACGAATCATCGCTCAAAAAGTGTTATTTAGTTGAGTAATGCTACAAATTATCCGAAAAACGAATGAAATCCGACAAAAAGTATGGTTTTTATTGGAAAACATCACATTTTTTAAAAAAATATTGAACAATTTACAAAAAGTACTTTACAAATTTAAAAAGGTGTGTTATATTATTAACAAGAAATCCGAGAGGATTTCGAAATCTCCTTTTTATTTCATTATAATTCTCCCCCAAAAACTAAGCGAAGCGATGAGAAGAACTCCCAACTTCTCATCGTTTTCGCTTTTTTATTGTTTATTTAATATTTATACATTCGGTTTTAATTCTTTTGTGATATTATAAACGAAATCTGTTAGTGATAATTGCTAAATATTGTGCAAATAATCAACTAAAATGTATGAATTTTGAATTTTTAATGAAAAAATATAGACAAATTGTTGTTTTTTT
>JAFSBS010000158.1 GCA_017437165.1 Clostridia bacterium | reverse complement strand
TAAACCACCATTTGGATTTTTACCAAAAACAATATTAGATTATAGCATTTCACTGTTTGATGTAAATCCCCTTGTAAAGTACACGTCACTGAATAATCTACCAGTAGTTGCACCATGTGCAGGCTGTATAACATAGAAATTATGAGACTCATTACTGTTTGCTTCTACAGGAGTACTATCTGATAATGAAGTGTTTTTGATAAGAAGATTTCTGTAGCCACTCCAATCAATATCGTGAGCATCACTATGAACTGTCGTTTTAAATACTGTAGTATTTGTTCCTTCATCATTAGATTTTACCCAGAAGAATGTCGGCCAGCCTGTATTTGAAGAGTCTGTATTCTGCATACCAGTAACATTATTAGCAGCATAGTTATCAACCTGAGTTATCCAACCATAAGCAGCAGTTGTACCAATATAGAACACACCGCCTGAAGTAGTTGAAGTTTGCGGAATATAAACCGCGTCTGTAACTATAACCTTTGACTGATTAACTCCTGTGTTATATGCAACACGCATATCGCTTGAACTGTCGGTATGACCACCGCGTTCCTGCACAATTGTTGGTGAAAGAGTAGTTAATGCTTTAAGCCTTATTTGTGCAAAGCCATTGTCTCCTCTACGCTTATCATCACCGCCATTATCAACGAAATATACCGGAAGGGTATGAAGAAAATCATCCTGGAAGTCACCATCATTATCGGTATTGGAGCGTATAATAGTCGAACGGGCGAAATTCTGCCCCGGTGCACCATAATACCAACCTTCAGATTGGAAAACACCAATCCAGTTCTTAAGTTTAAAGTGCAAAACATCAATTTCGTTTAAGTGATCTCCTGTAACTGGGTCATTTGGTTGTTCCCAAATTCTGTCGAATGTAGTACCGTCGTAACCGTAGTTATCAACACTACCAACATCACCCATCAATGCCCCAACTCGTATAGCATAAGGTAATTCAGTAAGTATATATGAAATTTTTCTTGAGTTCATACTATAGAATGGTGTGTCTAATGCCCAACCATTGTAGTAATAAGCCATATTAGCAAAGTTACTGTAATAACCCGGAATACCCACACCATTATTGCTTGTGTCTTCTGTGTACCACGCAAGAGAAGACCTATCTGGGTCTGTTCTGTTAGTGTAACCTGCCTGGTCATCATAAGCAGAATAACCAAATATATGCGAGAAGTCGCCACCCCATACTGCCGGGTAAACTACTGTACTTTGTGCATCGTCAAGTGTGTAGATTGAATCAGCTATACCTAAAACATCCTGACCTGCCTGTGAAATAACCGGATGATATTTCTGAGTAAATGCAGCGGTATCATTTGAACTTATACTTAAATTAGTTTTACCGATAAATGATGTATTATATTCTTTAAAAGAATATGTTCTGTATATAGCACCATTTGTACCTGTTAAAACATAGTAATTTGGTTCATAAGCGCTTTCAACAAATTCACCCGTTGTTGCGGTCTGCTCTGTAATCCAATTTACAGACTTAAATACCGTACCGCTCGGAATCGCTTTTGTGTAGTCAGTTTTTGTACCTGAAATATCCATTCTTCTGGCATCTACTGCAAGTTTATTATAAGTCGAGCCGTCAGGATTTTTAAAGGTTTCAACACCTGCTGTTGTGTAATAATCACCATAAGTGGTTGAACCTACCATCATAATAGTAGGTGTTTTTATTGTAAGATAACAAGATGTTCTCTTTACTTTATCATTTTCATCGCGATATGTTACCTCAATTTTTGCAGGTGAGTTTGTAAAATCAACACCTTTAACCTGAACATAAATTCTACCTGTTGCAGGGTTTGCATTATCTACAATTATACCTTTTTCTGCTGTATTTGCTCTTTTTGAATAAATCGAAGCAAGAGCATTACTGGATTTATCAGGTAAATAGAGGGATACGTCAACCGCTTTAGCTCCTGAAATAACGTGTTCAGGGTTATTATATGAAATGTCTAACGTACTTTTGAACACTATATTTGTAGTCTGAAGTATAACATCATGTATCAATTTGTCGTCATTTATAACTTTAGAAGAAACAATTGCAACGTGCGCTCTACCACCGGCAAAAATAGTTTCAAGTGAATTTTCAAGTGAAGAAACTGCTCTTTTACCATTGATTGCTGCAACTTCACCAAGTCCTCTAAAATTAACCTTGAAGTTTTCAACGATGTTTATGGAGTTTCTTGTAGCAAGTGTGTCTTCAATTTCACTTTTTGCATCATATGATGCCTGGGTCTTTTCACCTGCTGTATAAAGACTGCTGTAAGAAGATAACATTACAGGGGTAGTACCAACTATGACTATCATAAGAAGAGAAAGTGCTACGAGTAATTCCATAAGCGACATACCGCGCTTGTCTTTTAATAGCCTTTTCATAATGTTGCTCCTTCCTTAATTAAATGTTGAGTAATGAGTTTCGGAAGACTTCGCCTTGATTATACTATTATAATAGCGTCGCAGACCCAAAACTTTGCACTCAGCACTGTTTTTGTTGTGCCTTCCGCATTTATTAGTCTGTCCAGATTGTAAAGTAATCGTCAACTACAGGAACCTCGATTGGGTCTTCTTTCATATTACCAAAGTATAAAAAGTCATCTTTAACATAAGTTGTTTCTCTTTCGCCGAATGTTCCTTGCATATAATTTGCGAAAATTGCTGTTTTGGTGTTAGACCATATCTGCCACCAATCGCCTTCTTCGTATTGTTCCATATTTGGAATATACTCTGTTTCAAGGTAGTAACCTGTGAGCGAAACACCTACACGCTCATTTTTACCATTTTCACCCTTGACAGTAACATCTGCATTAAACTGGTAAACGTCACCGGCACTTGCTATTTTAATTTTTGTAAAGTCAGAGTCACGCTCATAAACTGTTTCTGATAAGAACCCTGCCCAGGAAGATGCAGAACCATCTTCACCATAAGGAATAATCCATAAATAACAGTCTTCCTGGAAATATACCATACCTGCCTTAACAACTTGTTTTCTGTCTTCGTTATAGTAGTTGTAAGGTGTATCTTCAGGTGCCATAAGAACAATTGAACTCATTCTTCTGGCGTTCTGATTGTTTGTAGGAATATAGAATGACATCATTGTGTCAATTCTACGGTTGAACTGAATGGTCGGTGCCTGGAACATCATAACTTTATAAAGCGAACCATTTATTTTTGTAATATTGTCACCGAGTCTGTTTGCACGACAGGGGTTAACAAGCAAGTTTACAGGCATATCTACCTGAATTGCGTTTGTTGAAGTAAACGCAACAAAGTTATTCATCTGTGCAACTTCTTTTGACTTTTCATAGTTCATACCGTCGATTATTGCATAAGATGGGTCATCGTTAGGAGTTGTATTAAGACCCGGTTGAATACCAAGAACAAATTCCGAGTTATTTACACCTGTTGATGCCTCTTCGTAAACAATATTGCCGGCAGCATCTTTTATAAGTACGCCATTAGCATCTCTTAATGGTTTATTTTTATCAACGAGTTTTGCAGGTTGAATAAGCATATTACCTACAGAAGAATATACTAACAATGTCTGTTTTATATAACTGCTGTCAACTGCCTGGTTATACTCAATCGGAATTCTGGCACTTGCTTTTTTAGGGTCAACAAATACCTGATTACCACCGGAACCTGTTCTGTTACCATTTTCGTCACCAATACCGAGCACTAACCAGTCTTCTTCACCCGGATAAGTCTGTAACACGAGAACACAACTTCTGCTGGTTGTTATATTTTTTACAGTTGCTGTAGATGTAAAAGTTACATTTTTATTTTCTTTTTTAGAAACTGAATAATCAACTGTACCATTGACTTTAAGCGTATTTTCAAGATGTTGAAGTTTTTGATTATATTCTTCTTCATCAACTTCTTCAACTACCTGTGTTGCTGTTTGTGTTACGTAATAATGCACACTGTCATCATAAGTAATTGTACAGTAACCTTCACCAATCAATTTATAATTGACATCACCCGAATACTGCGTGTATTCGTCAGTACCTTCTGTTGCATACACGATTTCTTCAATTTTTTGATTCGGATGAGCATCTAATTCATAACCCGGATCTTCACCGTTAGTTGTCATTTGCTCATAAGCAATTAAGAGTTCATCATAAGTTTTTTTAGAAATTTTGTTTTCTATACGAACGCCATTTCTTGTTATAACTTTTACATATTCCGTACCTGTTTTGGTTGTAGAATACATATATACTTTTTCGGTAAGTATTTCATTTATTGTCTTATTTTTTAATTTTGCATATTCAGCAATAAGCTTGTCATAATGTGCTTTTTCTTCCGCAGTAAGTCCGGTATATAACTCAGTTAATTTTTTACCACTTATTTCGTCAACTGCATTCGGGTCAATTTTAGTATATTCTTCACTATCAAATTTTTTGAAAGCTGCAACTGACATTTCACAAAGTGTTCTTGCCAAATATGAAGAACGCTGACGGTCTGTACCTGTAATGGCTACTCTGAGAGATGTATCTGTCAAGTTAAACATTACCGGAATAAACAATGAAGTAATGAGCATAATTGTAAGAACTGCAATGAGTGCTATACCATTACGCATTTTTAAAATTTTCATTACAAACCATCCTTTCTAAATATAAGTCAAATTGGCAAAAATGGGGAACAAACATATTCAGTTCGTTCCCCTCTTTTATAATAACATTTTTTTACATTATTATATTGCCATATAGGCAATATAAATGAATAAAATATGAATTATACAAGAACACGGAGAACTTCTTCAACAGATGTCGTACCTTCGAGAATTTTATCTATACCTTCCTGACGGAGTGTATGCATACCCTGCTTTATAGCAAGTTCTTTTATTTCTGCAGAACTTGCACGTTTAATAATAAGTTCACGCATTTCATTTGTAACTTGTAAAAATTCAAATACACCCTGACGACCTTTGTAACCTGTATTGTTACAAGCAATACAACCTTTCGCCTTGTGAATTTTGATTGTATCTGTTGGTTTTTTGCCTTCATGCGGGAAGTCCGGCATACTATCTAAAAGTTCTTTATAAGTAACTTCAACTTCCTCTTTACAACGTGGGCAAAGTACACGAACAAGACGCTGCGCTAAAACACCAACAAGTGAAGATGCTGTAAGGAATGGTTCAACACCCATTTCATCAAGACGGGTAACCGCACCGGGAGCATCATTTGTATGCAATGTGGAGAAAACCATGTGACCTGTAAGAGCTGATTCAACGGCGATTTTTGCAGTTTCACCGTCACGGATTTCACCGACCATCACTATATCAGGGTCGGCACGGAGTACAGAACGAAGAGCCGCTGCGAATGTCATACCCGCTCTTGCGTTCATCTGTACCTGACAAAGACCAGCCATACGGCGTTCAACAGGGTCTTCAAGTGTAATAACGTGTTTGGAAATATCACTAACTTCTGCAAGTGTAGCATACAAAGTTGTAGATTTACCACTACCAGTAGTACCTGTAACAAGCAAGAATCCGTAAGGTAAGTGTATTGTGTTCAAAAACTTTGATTCCTGGTCTTTTGAGAAGTTAATATCTTTAAGTTGAACAGATTTCGAACCACGTTCAAGAAGACGCATAACGATTTTTTCACCGTAAACTGATGGTAACACAGCAATACGGATATCGAATGTTCGTTCATCAACCTTAACAGTTGTACGACCGTCCTGTGGAATTCTTCTTTCGGCAATATCCATACCGCCGATAACTTTAACACGAGAAGCAACTGATGCATGAAGTTTTATAGGTTGAGTCATAACTTCGTGAAGAACGCCATCTATACGAAGACGAACTCTCAAAGATTTTTCCATCGGCTCAAAGTGAATATCAGATGCTCCTGAACGAACTGCGTTTGTAATAACCTGATTAACAAGTTGAACAGCAGGTTTTTCATCTAAATCATTATCAAGTGATTCAAGTGCTTCTTCCTCTGCTGCTTCTTCATCATATTCATCAACATTGATATTGTTGAGAATAGAGTCTATAGCCGCATCAAGTTCTGTGTCTGTAACAACAACAGGCACAACTTCCATACCGGCAAGAACCGACAAGTTATCTCGTGTAACAACGTCATTTGGATTTTTCATCGCTACAAAGAGCTTTCCATCTTCTTCGTAGAGCGGTAAAACACCTTTTTTTACACTGTATTCAATCGGAATCATATTTGCTATTGCAAAGTTGACACCAATCTCTTCAATTGAAACGTATTTACAACCTGTTTTTTGCTCAATTGCACGGGAAATATCTGCTTCGCTACAGTACCCCAAATCAACGAGAATCTGACCTAAAAGACCTTTTTCCTGTGACTGTAATTCAAGAGCATGAAAAAGTTGTTCTTCTGTGATTACATTACCCTTTATCAAGAAGTAGCCAATGCTACCCGGGATTACTACATTATTTTCAGCCAAAACTATTTTCTCCTTTAAAGATTTTTAACTTTCCACATTAAAAAATCTTATACTAACAGTTTAAACAATCCGTTATTGTGTCACTTCCACAATACCTGTTGCGCCGTCCTGAGATAAATGAACAATTGTCAATCTTGCTGTATAAAGAGAAGTATCATCTGCAGTAAGTGAAATTGCATCTATTCTGTGAATCTGACGTAAAGTTGATACGTATTGCATAAATAAAACTATATTTGAAAATGAACCTTCAACAGATAAGTTCAAAATAGTTTCCTTTGTATCTGAAGTCTCCTCAACCGGAGCCTGGAACTCAACAATTTTAAGACCAAAGTTTTCGCATACTTTTTCAACATTTTCTGAAAGAATATAAACATCGCCCAAATTATCGGGAAGAACTTCTTTGTAAACACTGAGCTGTTCTTCAGCCTTCTGGCTTTGCGCTCTTAACTCTTCAAGAGTTGCAATCTCCTGAAGATGTGTTGCATAAGATTCTCTTGTTGAAACAAGTTCTGCTTTAGTGTCAAAGATTGTAAAAATACCAAACCCTATACCACCAAGAACAAGAAGAATTACAAGTATATAACAAGTCAACACAAAGTAAGGCGACTCTTTTAATTCGTTAAACGAAATATCTTTTAAATCTTTTTTCATTGTGTCGCCCCCTTACTGCGCTGCTGTTGTTGTGGTTGTTGTTGCAGGAACAGTTGTTTCTACAACAGGTGTACCACCACTTACTGCAACACTTATTGTAAATGTTGCTAACGAACCTTCACCCGCACCAACATTTGTCTGGTAATTGACACAGCTTACAGAAGTAACTCCCTTTATTTTTGAAAGAGACTCTTCATACGCTAAATACTCTGAACGAGTACTGCAAGTACCCGATATTGTACATAAACGGTCTGTTTTCCAACTGACACAATCAAAAGTATCTACACTGACACCCGGGTGGTCAATTTGGCTCCATTCGTAAACAAATGTATAAAGAGCAGGTTCTTTAACCTGAATTTTATCAAAAAGATTTATCCTCTGTTGTAAAGCTGCGTGAATTTCTCTGTATGATGAGAGTTTTTCAATTTCAGTTATACATTGTTGGTCAAGTTGTTTAACTTCTTTAAGTTGACTGTTTGCATAAATTCCAACAGCCACTACAACTACCGCAAATGCTACAAGCACTGCTAAAACTGAAAGTGATACAGCTCTGATTTTCGCTATCGTATTTCTCGCATTGATTTGTTTTTTTCTGCTTTCGGGAAGCAAACTAACTCTATATTTCACTTTTTAACCCTCCAATGCGACTTTTGCAAGACTAATACAACCTGTGAAACCTTCAGGGTTGAAGTCATTTGTCATATAATTATTGTAAAGGTTCGGTAAAGTAACCGGAACATAAGATTTCTGACTGATTGCCTCAAGGAGACTGCTTTGAGCGGAAGATGCTGCAGAAAATATTATTTTATTTATCTGGTAACCATACTGCATCTGGAAATAACTGATTGAAGATGAAAGTTCCTGATACATAAAATCTGTAACTGACATAACTTCTTCTTCGGTTAATGCTTCAGCATTCTCAAATACTTTTCTTACATCTAATGCCGCACGGTCAGGAATACCGATTGAACGAACCATTTTAATATCATTTTCAACAATAACAACGAAGTTGAGAACGTCGTCTGTTAAATTGAGAAAACCGTAAATTTCGTCAGGAACTGCTTCTTCCATTGTTGCACGAATCCATGCTAAAAATGAACTATCAATATCCATAACATCAAATTTTGATTCATTAAAACAACCAATGAGATTTTCAAGCATCTGTGTTCTCGCACCAATTAAAAGAACATTTATAATCGGTTGGTCATCATCATCAACTGCCTCATTGATAACAACAAAGTCAAGACCTAATTCGCTTACAGGAACAGGAATAAAGTCACCCGCCTGCATTGTGATAACATTTCTTAATTTGTCGTCGGGAACTTTTGGGAATGTAGCATAACGTAAAATAACATTTTCGTTATTTACGCCGACTACAACAGGTGCATTCTCTGTGAAATTACCTGAACTGAAAAGTTGATTTAATACAGAAATAAATGTTTCTGTATCAGCAATCATACCCTCATTCATAACACCTTCGGGAATTATCTCTTTACCAAAAGCAGTAGCCTCTAATGTGCCATCTGGTTTTTTAAGTAATTCTACCGCTTTAATCTCGTGAGAATTATATTCAATTCCGATTGCGCTGTTTACTTTTGTCATTTGTTCTAACTCCCTATGAATAATTATCTTTTTGCGAATTATTACGCAGGTGTAGCTGTAGCTGCCTGGAAAACAGGAAGATAAAGTGCAATAAGAAGGAAACCAACAACAAGACCAAGTAACAACATCATTAAAGGTTCAAGTGTTGTACCTAAGTTTTTAGAAAGTGATGTAACATCTTCTTCGTAGAATTCTGCAACCTTATCAAGCATTGTAGGCAATGTACCTGCCTCTTCACCGATTGCTATCATACTGACGAGCATAGGTGGAAATAGACCTGATTCATCCAACGACTCGTGGATTGTTCTACCATTTTCAATTTGTTCTATAGCATCAGTAACTGCATTGGCAACAAGTTTTGAACCTGAAGTCGGACCCGCAGTTTCAAGTGCTTTAATTGCTGTAACACCGCCTGCAAGAAGTGTTGCAAAAATACGGCAGAAACGAGCAAGAATTGTCTTTGCTAAAAGTTCACCTATAAGTGGGAATTTCATTTTATGATTTTCCCAGAAGTTTTGGACCGGTGGTGATTTTACAATCAATCTGATTACAAATATTGCTACAGCAAGACCAACAATATAAAAATACCAATGCGCCCTGAGTGAATCTGAAAGATTATAAATAAACTGTGTAACCGGGTTTATTTCTTCAGCAGTAGCAGTCATTTCTTTAAAGGTAGGTACCATAAAGATAATCATAACAATACAGATAATAACTGCCATACCACCAACCATTTTAGGATAGGATGTTGCCGATTTAACAGCATCTTTAAGTTGCTTGTCTTTATGTAACTGGTTCGACATAGCAAGTAATGTTTTGTCAAGCATACCACCAATTTCACCGGCTGCAACCATTGAGCAATACAAGTCTGAAAAGACCGGCTTCTGATTTGCAAACGCATCTGAAAGTGCGGCACCGCCTTCAACTTCTTCTGCAATTGTTCTTACAGAACCTGCTAAAGTCTGGTGTGTTGTTTGTGCCGCAAGTGTTGAAAGTGCTTGTGTAACAGGAATACCTGCATCAAGCATAGCCGCTAACTGACGACTGAACATTGACATATCTGCAAGAGGGACTTTTTTGCCTTTCTTTTTCTTTGTTCCTGTTCTTACTTGTTCAATTTTTGTAACAATAACGCCTGCTTCACGGAGTCTTTCGGTTGCTTCTGATTGGTTTTCAGCAGTAACTTTACCCGTTACAGGTTGACCTTGCTTATTTAAGGCTTCGTAAGTAAATTCCAAGAGTGTCCCTCCCGATAAAAAATTCTAAATAAAAATAATCAATAAGCCTGCATCTGACGGAGAATATCTGCACGTTCAATGCAGTTTTCAAGAACACTTTCTCTTGAAATTCTTTGTTCTCTCATAAGTTTAAGAAGTGACTGGTCCATAGTCTGCATACCCTCTTTTTGAGCAGTCTGCATTGTACCGTAAAGTTGGTGATCCTTACCTTCACGAATCATACTCTTGATAGCAGGAGTATCAATCATATACTCAATAGCAGCAACACGGCCACCACCTAAACGTGGTAAAAGTTGTTGTGAAATAACTGCTTTAAGTGTATTTGAAAGTTGGTTACGAACCTGATTTTGTTGTGAAGATGGGAATGAGTCAATAATACGTGCGATTGTGAGTGGCGCAGTCTGGGTATGCAAAGTAGAAAGCACCAAGTGACCTGTTTCAGCCGCTGTAAGAGCAATGGCAATACTTTCAGGGTCACGCATTTCGCCTATCATAATAACGTCGGGGTCGTGACGAAGAACAGTTCTTAAAGCATTATTGAAACTTAAAGTATCACTGCCTAATTCACGTTGACGAACTATTGATTTTTTATGTGAGTGTAAGAATTCGATAGGGTCTTCAATAGTAACCATATTATACTCAAAATTAGTATTCATATAGTTAATCATAGCCGCAAGAGTAGTTGATTTACCACTACCTGTAGGACCTGTAACAAGAATAAGACCTCTTGGTAAAGTGCAAAGTCTTCTTACATCGGCAGGGAGTCCTAATGTTTCAAGAGCAGGAATTTCAAATGGAATTGCTCTGAAAACCGCTGCAAGAGTACCACGCTGAACAATGATGTTACCTCTGAAACGAGCGCATTTAGGAACTGAATAAGAAATATCGAGTTCTAAATTTGTGAGAAGGTCCTGTCTGTCACGAGGTGAAAGCACCTTCATAAGCATTGCTTCAACATCAGCAGGCATCATTCTCGGAAAATCCTGCTTAACAATGTCACCGTCAATTCTTATACAAGGTTCCATACCGACAACAAGGTGCAAGTCAGAGCCTTTGCTTTCAACTGTTAATCTGAGTAAATCATCTAAAGTTACAGGATAATTACTCTCCTGATTTAAAAATTCTAACACTAAATTTCACTCCATTTTACAGAGAAGCAGTTAAACCGTTTAAACTGCTTTATCCGATAAAGATAATAATCTAAAACCGCAAAATTATATCTCGTACAAATTAACCGATTGTTGACCACATTTTTGAAATCAAATCAATGTTTTCAGGTGATTCGCAAACGTAAACAATATATTTAACATTTTCTGTTGGGTCAAGGTCTTCAGAAACAATAAATGAATCAACTGTAATACCCGGATTGTTAAGGAATTTAACAACAAGAGCTTCTTTAGTTGCAAGAGCCTGGAGTTCCTCATTTGATGTAATTGTAGCAATCGGGTAATACATTTTACCGAGGTTGCTGTCAAGTGTTGCTATAACATTCTTAACATTTTCAACCTGATTTGCAGGACAATAAACAATAATTGATTTTGTGAGTTCTGGATATGAACCGAAGTAGAATTCAACACCATCAATATCCATATTGCTGATTTTGTTCTGAAGTTCAGAAGCAACGATGTTCTGTAAATCGTAAGTAAACGAAACTCTTTCGGTGTTATTACCGGAAACGTCGTGTTGTTTAATTTGTTCTATTGCTTCGTTTACCGCGTCAGTTCCGCCACGGAGCCAGAGAACTTTCTCATAAAGGTCAAGACCGAGAACTTCCACTTTGTAACCAAATGTAGAAATAATACTCTTTGCTGCATCTTTATTGATGTATTGAAGTGTGAGTTTAACGAGTGATGTTTCACCATCACTGATTACTACATCTGATGTAGTACCGTCGTTTTTATCTGTGTCTGTATCTTTATCAGTATCGGTGTTTGTATCACCTTTGTTTTCGTCGTTACCCGGAGTTTTGTCTTCTTCACTAGGCTCTGTTGATGGTTCAACTTCATTTACGTCCTGGAAGTCAACAAGTTTCTTAATTTTCATAATGTCATTAAGAGCATCACCTGAAACGTAAACATAAAGAGTCATTGGGTGAGCAGTCATTGTAATACCTGCGTGAAGTCCAAGTGTCTGAAGAAGT
>JAFSBS010000157.1 GCA_017437165.1 Clostridia bacterium | reverse complement strand
GAATATATTTTAACCGTGGTGACAATAAGCGTCTGCCCGGTTGGATGCAGGTGCATTACAGGTTAAGTTTTGATGAGAATGGTGTACCAATGATGTACATATTTAATACTTGTAAGGGATTTATAAGAACTATTCCTGAACTTAAATTCAGCAATACAAATCCTGAAGATCTGGATACAACCGGAGAGGACCACATTGCAGACGAGGTGCGTTATATGTGTATGGCAAGACCGATTTCGCCGACTATAAAAAAACAAGACGAGGTTTTAGGGGACGACCCGTTAAATTTAAGAGAGCAAAAACGATATAAAAAATATTCATACTAAGGAGAAATAATGAAAAAAGAAAATAAATTAAATTATTTTAAAAAAACAGAACAAGAAAAACAGTTTAATCAATCAATAAACACAATAACAAAAGAAGACATTGAAAAGGCGTCAGAAATTCTTACTAAATATAAAGAAGGTAAAACAAACCTTGAAGCAAGAATTATAGATAACGAACAATGGTTCAAAATGCGTCACTGGGAGCAGATGAGAAACAGTACCGGTGAAGAATTTTCTTCTGCTTGGCTTTTTAATTCAATTGCAAATAAACACGCAGATGCTATGGATAATTTCCCAAGAGTAAATTGTCTGCCTCGCGAAATAAGCGATAAAGAAACAGCAGAAATATTAACCGAAATTTTATCAGTAGTGTTTGAACGAAATGATTTTGAAAAAATTTATAGCGACACATGGTGGTATAAATTGAAAGCAGGTACCGGTGTTTACGGAATATTTTGGAATCCTAAAAAGCAAAATGGTTTAGGTGACATAGAAATAAAACAACTTAATCTTTTAAATATTTTCTGGGAACCGGGTATAAGAGATATTGAGAAAAGCAAAAACATATTTTATGTCGAATTAACCGACAATGATGTTCTGTTATCAATGTATCCGCAATTAAAAGATAAATTAGGTTCTTCAACAATTGAAATTTCAAAATACATATATGACGATACAGTTGATACCTCAAATAAAAGTGCAGTAGTAGATTGGTATTATAAAAGAATTATAAATGGTTTAGAAGTTTTACACTACTGTAAATTCTGTAATGATGAAATTCTTTATGCGTCAGAAAATGATTCGGATTACTACGAAAAAGGTTTTTACAGTCACGGGCAATATCCGTTTGTTTTCGACACTTTATTTGTAGAAGAAGGCACACCTTGTGGTTTTGGCTATATTGACATAATGAAGGATGCACAGAAACAAATTGATATTCTGAACAACGCACTTATTAAAAATGCTGTTATGGGTACTAATAAGCGGTATTTTATAAATTCATCCGGTGCAGTAAACGAAGAAGAATTTGCTGACTGGAGCAATAGTTTTGTTCATGTAAATGGTAGCAATCTGGGAGAAGATAGTATAAGAGAAATTAAAACAAACACTATTCCCGAAATATATCTTGGCATTCTTAACAATAAAGTTGAAGAATTAAAAGAAACAAGCGGAAATCGCGATTTTTCGCAAGGTGGTGTTTCAAGTGGTGTTACAGCTGCGTCGGCAATTGCCGCCCTTCAGGAAGCGGGTGGCAAACTCACTCGTGATATGGTAAAAAGCGGTTTCAGGGCATTTTGCGAACTAAATAAACTTGCAATAGAACTTATAAGAGAGTTTTATGATGAACCAAGGTTTTTCAGAATTGTTTTACCTAATGGTAACGAAGAATTTATAAGTTACGATAATACCGCTTTATTAAACGAGCGTAAAAGCGATGTTTTCGGAGTCGAAATAGATGGTAGAAAACCTGTTTTTGATATAAAAGTAGTAAGTGAAAAATCAAGTCCATTTACAAAAATAAGTCAGAATGAACTTGCACTTCAACTTTATAACGCCGGTATGTTTAATCCTGAATTACG
>JAFSBS010000156.1 GCA_017437165.1 Clostridia bacterium | reverse complement strand
GACAGTAATTCATAATATTCTCCTAATCTGATGTCAATAATACTCCGTGTGCAATTCCGGGTACACTTTCGCCCTGTAAAGATGAAGTAGGAGAGAGCAAAGCACCCGTACCTACAAATAAAACACGATTAAGTTCTTTTTTACGGAGTTTATTTATAATGTATGAGCAAACAACACTTGCGCTGCAACCACAGCCGGAACCACCTGAATGAACGTCCTGTGTATCTGAGTCGTAAATCATAATACCGCAGTCATTATGCACTTTACTTATATCTATATTATTTTCTTTAATAAGCAATTCTTTTAAAAGGTCGCTGCCAACTTTACCTAAATCTCCCGTGAGAATTAAATCAAAATCATCAGGTGAAGTTCTTGTATCATTTAAAAAGGCACTTATAGTTTCTGCGGCGGCGGGTGCCATTGCAGCGCCCATATTGTTAACATCGGTTATTCCTAAATCACGGATTTTGCCGAATATTACAGCGTTTACACGGGGGTTATCGGGTACAGCACTTTTAAGAACAACGGCGCCCGCACCTGTAACTGTCCATTGTGCAGATGGTGGTCGTTGTCCACCGTATTCAAGAGGGTTTCTGTACTGTCTTTCAGCAGAGCAAAAATGAGAAGAAGTAGATGCAACGGCACTTCCTAATGCACCTGAATCTATGAGGGTTGCAGAGAGAGCTAACGAGAGAGCCATTGTTGAACAAGCACCATAAAGGCCGGAAAATGGCATACCAAATTCACGGAGTCCGAAAGATGAACCTATACATTGATTTAAAAGATCTCCTGAAAAGCAACAGTCTATATCTTCCGGTTTTTCATCTGCTTTATACAATGCACGGTTTACTGCATCTTTTACCAATTCACTTTCTGCTTTTTCAAAAGTTTCTTTGCCCAAGAATTCATCTTCGTGAATTTTATCAAACTCATGTGCTAAGGGTCCTTCCCCTTCCTTTTTACCTACAACTGCGGCATTTCCTGTGATACTCGGCTTGTTTTCTAAAAAAATAGTATATCTTCCAATCCTTTTCGGCATAATTTCACCTCTTAACTATTTTAACCCAAAAATAATGAGTGTATTCAAAACTATAACAGTTTGAATACACTCACATTATTTATAGTTATTTGTGTGTTTCTTTGTAAACTTTATTGAGTACATCAATAAGTGTATCAATATCAAGCGGTTTTGCAACATGCTCATTCATACCTGCATCAAAAGCATTTTTCTTATCTTCGCTGAATGCGTTTGCTGTCATGGCAATAATCGGAATATCAGCAATATCTGTATTATCAGAACCACGGATTTTCCTTGTTGCGGTGTAACCATTCATAATAGGCATCTGAATATCCATAAGTACGAATTCATAATAACCTTTTCCTTTTGACTCAAGCATTGAAACTGCAACAGTACCGTCTTCAGCTTCTTCGATAATAAAGCCTTCGTCTTCGAGAAGTTCACGAGCAATTTCACGGTTAATCATATTGTCTTCAACAATAAGAATTCGTTTTCCTTTAAGTTCCGGTAATAATGAAATTTCTTTTTTTGACTTTATTTCACTTGAATCTGCCTTTTCTGCTTTAAATGTAAAGGTGAATTCTGTACCAACACCAACCATACTGTTATATGTAAGTGAACCACCTAAAAGATTAACAAGATTTCTTGTAATTGCAAGACCTAACCCTGTACCTTGGACACCACTCTGAGTAGTGTTTTGTTCACGCTCAAAAGCTGTGAAAAGATGCTTTTGGAATTCTTCGCTCATACCTATACCGGTATCTTCAATTCTAACCTGATAATAGGCTCTTTCGTCAGGTGATTTCATTTCAGAAACCTGGAAGGTAATAGAACCACCGCTGTTTGTGAATTTTAAAGCATTACTTAAAAGGTTAATGATTATTTGCGAAATTCTTAATGAATCACTATAAATAACTGATGTTTTGATATTGAAATTTGTGTTGAAAGTAATGTCTTTCTGTGCCATATCGTGAACAAACATTTCTTTAAGTTTGTTTATTAACTCAGGGAAATTAACAATTTCACGATTAAGTTCGAGTTTACCACTGCCGATTCTCGCCATATCAAGCACATTGTTTATAATGCTTAACATATGTTCACCGGAATGTTTTGCTTTTTTTAGAGCATCAAGGGCAATTTCTTTATTATCAATATTCTTTTCAGCAATCGTATTAAAACCTAAAATAGCATTCATAGGTGTACGGATATCGTGCGACATATTGAAAAGGAAATTAGATTTTGCAGTTTCTGCTTTTTTAGCCTGATTGAGAGCATCAAGAAGAATTTTTTGTTGTTTTAATTGCTCCTCAACAGTTTCTTCAATACTCTTGAATGCCCACACCTGTTCGTGTGGTTCACCAATACGGGCAATATAAATCTGATAATGAAGAGTTCTTCCTTCAAAAGGAACTTCGTAATTTATTCGGAAACAAGGTGTTTCTTTGAGTTTTTCAGTAACAAGATGTAATTCGGTCTGTGCTTTAAGATACTCTTTTTGTGAAGGTGCGACACAAATGTCAAGATAAGCATGAAAACTCTGAGTGTAAGGTATTTCGTGAAGAATATTCTTTTTGAATTCTTCATTGAATTTATCTGATAAAATATACGGAATACCAATATCACGTTTTGCATCGACATAATAAAGAGACTCGTATTCAGTACAGAGTCCTGTAATAACTCTTAATCGCTGGTTTGAGTTTTCCAATAATTCTTCAGTCTCTTTGCGTTGGTCCAATTCTTGTTCTACAATGTTGTCGATACAACGGAAAGCAATAATAACATTTACAGAATCTTCAGATTTTACGGGAATAAATCTGATTTGCATATATTTTACAACATCATCGTGACATTCTCTGTAATTTAATTCAAAAATCTCATCATTATTAAAAATACAATTGCGGACATTTGCTAATTGCGTTTCTTCCAAAAACATCTCTCTGTCATCTTTATGAATATGAAGTCTTGCGTAATTTGAAAGAAGTTCGTCATAACTTGAAATCGATAAATCACCGGTTTCAAAAGAATTTGCACCCTTTTGGTCGTAGTATTTTGTGCATTTGAAACTGCCATTTTCTTCGCAAACAAAATAAATTATTTCGTATTCAGCAGAAAGTGTTTCAATAACAAAATTTCTGTTCTGTAATTCTTTTTGTTGCATTAAAATTGCATGCATCTGGTCTGTATCTAATTTCTGGAGCATTTCGGGACTTGCTATTTGTTGTATCATTACAGAATAGCAGTCTTTGAATTCAGGTGTGTTAATATTTGTAAAAGCTGCACCATAGCGACAGAAGTTAGATGAATTAAATAAAAGTCTGCCTTTTTCAAGTTTTTGTGCAACAGGGCAAAAAGTACATGGTTCGTCACGGTCAACTATAGCGTTATAACAAAGACAACCCTCAACAACTTTTGGGAAAAAGTCTTTTAGTGTGTCGTTTGCGTAACGTATTTTGAAGTCGCTGCCGACTATATATAAACCATTTTCAAAATTTATGAATGCCATATAATCTCGTCGCCTTACTTTGAGAATTTTTCATTGTATGCAATAATTGCATCTTCAATAATCGAAACTGCATCTAAAACACCACGGACTTCGTCGATTGCAGTTTCTTTTTCTTCAAGGGTCTTATAAACTGAAAAAAAGTGTTTCATTTCATCGAAAACATGGGCGGGTAACTGACTTATATCCTTATAGGTGTTATAAGTCGGGTCATTGAATGGTATAGAAATGATTTTATCATCGGGAGCACCATTATCGAGCATTGTAATAACACCAATAGGGTAACACTCAACTATTGACATCGGTTGAATTTGCTCTGAACAAAGAACAAGCACATCAAGTGGGTCATTATCCTTTGCAAAAGTACGTGGAATAAAACCGTAGTTTGCAGGGTAGTGAGTAGAAGTGTAAAGAACTCTGTCAAGTCTTAAAAGACCCGTTTCTTTGTCAAGTTCATATTTCATTTTACTGCCTTTGCTTATTTCAATAACTGCTGCATAAGATGAACGTGAAATACGCTCGGGGTTTATATCATGCCAGATATTCAAAAAAATCGCCTCTTGTATCTTTTATCTTGAATATTTATGGTATTATTTATCCTCTTGGTCCTCTAAAGTTTTCAAGTAATCTTCAGGGAGGTTGTCATAATACATAAACATATTTTTACCATTTTTCTTTGAATAATAAAGGGCTTGGTCTGCTTTTTCCATAACATCTTCATAAGTTGCACCGTTTTCAGGGCATTTAGCAATACCTATACTTGCGTGGAAATCAATAGACTCGTCTTCAATTTTAATTGTTTCATTCATAAGGTCAAGAAGGTCTTGCGCACGTGTGGAAATAACATCATCGTCGATAGGGTGTGGAAGGAAAATAATAAATTCATCACCGCCGAAACGACCTAAAATATCGGTATGACGGAAAATACGACGGATACAATCACCGAACTCGTGAAGAACATCGTCACCCATTGCGTGACCGTAAGTGTCATTGATTTTCTTGAAGTTATCAAGGTCAACAAACATAAATACGCCAGTGCCGCCGCCATTTATGTGCTTTGTAATTTCTCTGCCGACTGCAGCCTTGTTATAAAGAAGTGTAAGTGGGTCAGTATCTCTGTCGTGTTCAATATATCTTCTTAAAGTGAGTTCTTTCGCTTTGGTTTTTATCATATAAGTGTTAAGCACAGCGCCAAGGAAGTAGAAACTTACTGCATTTAAAATATCAACAGAAGCAACTTCCCACTCTTTTACATAATTACTGCAAAGGCAGAAAATGACAACTTGTGCTGCGTTGAAGGTTATAAGTCTCCAAGGTCTGTCAATTATTATCATAGGAATTGCAATTAAAAATACGCAGAAAGTTGTACTTGTAATTGTAGGACTGTTAAAAGTACCTAAAATAATTGCGTAAGCAAAAATTGCAAATATTGATTATGTATGTTATCATAGTAGTGTAGTCCGGTTTCCTGTTAAGGAATTTCCATGCAAAAAGCAAGACTAATGCTTCACATACAAAAAGCGCACCATATAAGAACATATTTTTAGTGTATGCTTCTTCGAAAAATGACATTACAAAAAGTGCAAAGAATACAATAGTTCCAAGTCCTGAAGTAACAAAAAGAATACCTCTGTTTTTTTCTTCTCTTGCAGACCTTATAGAATCATATTCCTCTGGTGTAATGCCTGCATAAAAAAATGTAGATATAAGAAAATCCTTGAATTTACTTAACATAACTTCCTCCAACCAGTCCTAAAAAGGATAGAACCACCTATTTTTGTTATATATAATATTGTACTATAAAACTAT
>JAFSBS010000155.1 GCA_017437165.1 Clostridia bacterium | reverse complement strand
CAGAACCATCCCCTGGTTTTAGCTTATTAAGAAGATTAAGTCTTAAAATAATGTATTAAAAAATCGAAATTGGTAAGGGGATAAAACTCTCTTTACCAATTTTTTTCATTCATTTTGTAGAAAAAGAGAAAAATGTCGAAAAATATTCACCAAAAATATTTGTCGTTTTTGACAAATTACGTCAAAATAATTCATTGTGTGACATTCTGCGATACTGAAAAAAATCAATATTTTGTTTATTATCACGATTATTTTAAAAGTCTATTGCACCATAAAAAAACGGGTGATATAATTCAATTACTAACGGAGGTGCATTAAATGAATAAGCAATTGTCTGTACTTTTAGCAGACGAAAAAAGTGAGAGTGCGTTAGATTTAGTTTCGGCACTCAAAATGAACTCAATGGATGTGAGAGTTTGTGAAAAAAGTGGTGCAACATTACTTCAATTGATTGAAAGCAAAACACCTGATGTAATAATTATGGATGCCTTTTTGATGCATATTGATGCTTTGGGTGTTTTACAAAGATTAAGTGCATTGAACCTTATGAAAAAACCACTCGTAATTGTTGTTTCAAGTATTGATAAAAGTCACTTTGAAGCAGAAATGATAAAAGCGGGTGCAGATTATTATTTCCTTAAACCAATTGACCCATCGCTTTTAGCGGAGAGAATTCCACAACTTTACAGTTGGAAAGATATAGGCGACAATAAAAAAGAAACTTTAAATAACAACGAACAAAGTATTGAAGTAACAATTTCTGAAATTATGCATCAGATTGGTGTACCTGCTCACATTAAAGGCTACCAGTACCTGCGTGAAGCAATTAAACGTTCTGTTTATGACCCTGAAATGCTGAATTCAATTACAAAAATTCTTTACCCGACAGTAGCAAAAACATTTTCAACTACATCTTCAAGAGTAGAAAGAGCAATCCGTCACGCCATAGAAGTTGCGTGGGACAGGGGCGATGTAGATGTTTTATCTTCATATTTTGGCTATACCATACAAAGTCAGCGTGGTAAACCTACAAATTCAGAATTTATTGCAATGATTGCTGATAAACTTCGTCTTAAAATGAAAATATCATAAAATAAAACATTCACCTTTATTGACTTTATTACATAATGTGATAAAATTAAAAGGTGAATATTTTTATTTTAGGATGTGTACTTATGGAAAAATATGCGAGATTCAAATATATGCCTTGTTTACCTTTGGGTGAAGACGGCAGAAGAATCACTGCTTCAAAAAAACATACTGAATTATCAAGAAAAGCGGCAACTGAAGGTATGGTGCTTTTAAAAAATGATAATAAAACATTGCCTTTAAGTAAAGACTCAAAAGTTGCGCTTTTCGGTAAAGCAACTATTGAATATATAAAAGGCGGTGGTGGTAGTGGTGATGTTTATGTGCCATATATCCGTAATGTGTTTGAGGGAGTAGAAGAAAAAATTACTTCACAAAATATCTATATGCCACTAATTGATTTTTATAAAGATTATGTAAAAAGAGAGAGCGTAAATATTCCGTCACAGGAAGAAATCAATGCTACATGGGATATTGTTAATAATATGGATTTCTGTACAACCCGTGACGATATGACTT
>JAFSBS010000154.1 GCA_017437165.1 Clostridia bacterium | reverse complement strand
GTTCTGCGTTAGCGGGTGATGCGGCAGACTTTTTATATTCTGTAATGCTTTACAGAACACTTTTTACTGCATCACAAAAAGGGTATATTCCAAAAAGATGGTTTTCATTACCGCCCAAAATTGCCGAAAGTCTTCCTATGGCAGTAACAGAAAATATACTTATGCATTTCCCCGATAAATCACCTAACGCCAAAAGATATGGTAACCCGGAACCAAAATCTATTGAAACTGTTATAAAGACGGTTGAAAATTATATAAAAAAAGCAGCAATTGATATTGTAAAATCTGTTGATTAAATAAGACAGACAGGGTTGTGGCAAACAATGTTTGCTACAACCCGTTTTTTATAAATCAGCCTTTAAGAATTTCTTTATACATTCTTATATATTCATTTGCAGATTTACCCCAACTGTTATCGCTTTCCATGGCACGTTTAACAAGGATTTTCCAGCCTTTTTTATCACTATAACCCTCACATGCTCTTCTTATTGCGTGTAACATTTCGTGAGCATTGTAATTTGCAAATGTAAAACCGTTACCCTCGTTGTCACCGCTATCTTTAACAGAGTCACGAAGACCGCCTGTTTCACGGACAATCGGAATAGAGCCGTAACGCAAAGCAACCATTTGTGAAAGACCGCAAGGTTCGCTTTTTGATGGCATCAAGAAAAGGTCCGTACCTGCATAAATTTTTCTTGCAAGGTCAGGAATAAATCCTAAACAAAGACCAACTTGTTCAGGGAATCTGCTTGCAAGACCTCTGAAGAAATCTTCATATTCTGCATCACCTGAACCTAAAACAACAAGTTGAATATCTGTTGTTGCTAAAAGTTCATCTAAAACTGCCTTACATAAATCAAGACCTTTATGAGAAACAAGTCTTGTTACCATACCCATAACAGGTGTGTCTTTCTTTTCAGGAAGACCAAAGAATTTTTGTAATTCTCTCTTATTTGTTGCTTTACCTGTCATTTTTTCTGCTGAATAGTTTTTGAAAATATCCTTATCTGTTTCAGGATTATAATTTTCAACATCTATTCCGTTAAGAATACCGCGTAATTTAAAGCTACGCTCTTTGAGAATTGTATCAAGCCCGTGTGAATACCAAGGATCAAGAATTTCTTTTGCATAAGATGGACTTACAGTTGAAACTGCATTTGCACATTCTATAGCTGCCTTTGCAAAATTCACAGTATCATCATACTCAATAAGATTTTTCTGACTGTAATCGAGACCAACAACGTTATCTATAAGTTCTTTTCCATAAACGCCCTGATACTGAATATTGTGAATAGTAAATACTGTTTTAATATTTTCGTAACCCGGTTGTGTGGCATACATTGTACTGTAATAAAGTGGTGTCAATGCAGTCTGCCAGTCATTACAATGAATTACATCAGGCTTAAAGTCAATGTGTGGAATAATCTCTAAAATTGCACGTGAGAAAAATGCAAATCGCTCTGCATCATCATAATAACCGTAAAGACCATCACGCTTGAAATAATACTCATTATCGAGAAGATAGTAGGTTACTCCACCATATTTTGCTTCAAAAATACCACAGTACTGTCTTCTCCACGCAACAGGAACAGAAATATTTGTAATGAATTTCATTGTATCTTTTAATTCCTGTTTTATTGTACTGTAAAGTGGCATAACAACTCTGCAACCTATAAGTCTTTTTCTTAATGCTTGTGGCAAAGAACCCGCAACATCAGCAAGTCCGCCACTCGCAGCAAATGGAAGTGCTTCACTCGCAGCATATAATACTTTCATATTAAAAGTCTCCTTTATCAATCATTGAGAAAAATTGCTGAAATTAGACAACATATCAAAAACGCCTGAAGTAAGCAGAACGATTAAAATAATAATCAACAAAACAACAGGTAAACCAAGTTCAATAATCATCTTTATAAGTTGAGTTTTTTTGTAAGTTGCAAATGATTTTTCCAACTTTTCAAGTCTTTTTACAAGGTCATTGTACTGTTGGGCAGAAATTTCAGATGTACGACCTGATGTTACAGGCGAAGTTTTTACATCTTTTTTAATTTCTGCAAACTGATTATCAAATGTAGCAGGAATTTCTTCCGCTTTAGTTTCTTCAAGATATTTTGATTTAAGAGAATTTATAGCATCAGTAATATTTTTATCACGCACAATATCCTTTGAAACGATTGATTCAAGCCATCTTAACTGTGCTGTCGCTATATTTTCATCTGTATCAATTTTTTTAATCTGTTTATCACAAAATGAGCATACCTTCGCTTCGGTATTCTCTACTTTGCATAACACAAAATCAAGTTCATCGGTTTTACAACCACAAAAAGGACAAACAGCCATATTTTAACTACCTTTCAGACATCAATCAAATAACGATATTTTTACCAACAATGAACGGATAGCTCTTATCACCTGAAAGCTTTTTATTAGGCGTAATAACTGAGTCCTTATCCATAATTACGCAGTTAAGATTTACATTTTCGCTTATAACTGAATCCTGCATAATAATTGAGTTTTCAACTACTGCACCACGGGCAATTTGAACGCCTCTGAAAATAACACTGTTTTTTACAGTACCCTCAATAATACACCCGTCTGCAACAAGCGAATTTTCAACCTTACTGTTTATACCGTATCGAACCGGCATATCATTGCGTACTTTTGTGTAAACAGGTCTGTCTTTATTAAATAAATCTTTTCTTGTGTCTTTTTCTAAAAGGGCCATATTTGCTTCAAAATATTTGTTTACACTGTCAATT
>JAFSBS010000153.1 GCA_017437165.1 Clostridia bacterium | reverse complement strand
TTTAAAATGTTTATAACCACCCTCGTAAACGTTGATAATTAAGGGTTTTCGACATTTTCTTCAAACGTATTGACAATTTTTTAAAAAAATACGAATATACAGTTTGTTATGCTTGTTTAATATATTATACAAAATGGAAAAATAATTTTTATTATGTTTCAAATAAAATTTGTGTAGTTTTACCAATGCGAAATACTGCTGAAAATCACTTCAGAATACTGTTAAATTTGTATAGTTTTTTTGTGTGTTGAATTAGTCGGATTTTAATGTTATAATTATTTAAGTATTTTATAAATATATTTTTGCGTGGTGTGAATATTGCAGATTATTAAATCGAATAAAAATATTATTCTGAAAAATCAGGAATGTTTAAATATCTCTTTTTCTCTCGATTGCGGTCAGGCTTTCCGTTGGAGAAAAAATGATGAAAATATCTGGTCGGGTGTAGTGAAAAATAAATTTTTAAAATTAAAACAAATAAATAATAATGAAATTATTTTTTATGATACAACAGAAGAAGATTTTAATTTAATATGGAAAAAATATTTTGATTTAGACAGAGATTATAATTTGATTTTAAAAAGTTATAATGAACCTAATTTAATGTTGGCTTGTGAAAAATATAATGGTATAAGAATTTTAAAACAAGATGAATGGGAAGCAATATGTTCATTTATTATTTCACAAAATAACAACATCCCACGAATAAAAGGTATAATTGAAAGATTGTGTGAGAATTTTGGAGAAAAGATCGGTGAAAGTTATTCTTTTCCGACAGCTGATATTCTTGCAGTAAAAACACTTGATGATTTATCGGTATTGAGAGCAGGTTTCAGAGCAAAGTATATTCTTGATGCTGCTAAAAAGGTTTCATCGGGAGAAGTAGATATTGAAAAAATCAAAGCAATGAATTTTGAAGATGCGAAAGCAGAACTGCTAAAAATTAAAGGAGTAGGCGAAAAGGTTGCGCAGTGTTCGCTTCTTTATGGTTTTGGCAGAATTGAAGCTTTCCCACAGGATGTCTGGGTAAAGAGGATTGTAAGTGAATTGTATCCCGATGGTTTACCTGAATGTATTAAAGGAACTGAAGGTATTGCACAGCAGTATTTATTCCATTGGAGACGCAATCTTGATGATTAGAAATCTTTGAAACTGTACAAAATACACAAAAGTTATTGACAATAGTGTTTAAAAATGGTATTATTGTTGTAGAAACTATAAGCAAAGGGGATGTTTCTATGAATATTACTATTATTGGTCGCAAATGTAATCCACGTGAAGATTTTCGCTCAAGAGCAGAAAAAAGGCTTTTAAAAGTCGAAAAACTTTTTGGCGAAGATGCAGTAGCAAAAGTTACAGCAACAGTTGAAAAGAATTATCAATCCGTTGAAGTAACAGTAAATAAAGGCGGAATGATTTTCCGTGCTGAGGAGAGAGCCGACAATATTAACGATGCCCTTGATGAGTGTGTTGATTCACTCATTCGCCAGATCAGAAAAAATAAAACAAGACTTGAAAAGAAATTGAGAGCATCAGCTTTTGAAGATTTTGTTGATTTTGATATTGAAGAAGAATCAGAATTTGATTTGATTCGTGAA
>JAFSBS010000152.1 GCA_017437165.1 Clostridia bacterium | reverse complement strand
CTGATTAAGTTCGTCGTAAGCATAACGGTAATACCCTGTATTTTCGCCACTTGGAACATCAATATAATTAAAATCAGCAGGTTTTAAAACATTTGAAAGAAGTCCTAAAAGACTCATAGTTACAACAACTGCTAAAATTACCACTGCAACAATTATTGCAATCAAACGGATTTTTTTATTCTTCATTTGTCGTACCCTCCACGGCGTACAAGTCACCACCGGTAACAGTAGCGGCAACATAAACTTTTAATTTTTCTTTTGTTGAATTAGGGATAATTGAGCCGGTTTTATCTTTTACATTTATAAAATCTACTATAGAAATATCTGTTTCACAATAGTTTATAATTTTTGTGAAAATAGCTTCGGAATTTTCATTGTTTTCAAAAGTGTAAAACGCAGAAAAAGCAGCAACTATAACATCGGCATTTTTTTCTGAAGCTGTAAGCCCTGAATATGTGGTAGAAACATATTTCATATATTTATATGCTTTTTCAGGTGTAAGAGTATTTTTACCTCTTTTCAACTCTAAAAACATATCCTCGGTATCGTAAGCAATTTCTTCATCTAAAAAGACATCAACATTGCCAAACACATTAAATATAGATTTATAAGATGTTTCCGTTATTATTACATAACGGTCAATTTCAGTAAAAAGAACTTTTTCTGCCTCGGTTATAAAGAATTCCCGGCTTTGTTTTAACAAGGCTGTAGATAATGTATGATAACCGTCTGTAACCATTTTGCTTGCATCCACAGGTACAACCCTTATAGTTTTCTCTAACAAGTCAACAGAAATAAGATTTATGAATCTCACTGCATCTTTATCATCTGAAGTTACCGCAAGTAAAAAAACCGCTCTTCCCTCATAGGTTGGTGCTTCAGTCAGTTCATTTTGAACGGGTCTTGTACTCTCAATATTTTCATCACCAAAAATATTATTGAAATCATAATTTAAAGAACTCCACAAAAGTAGTGTGGATGCAGCACCCAAAAGAATACAGAAACAAAGAAACAAAACTATAAACAATCTTTTTCTTTTTGCATCAAATTTATTTTTACGCCCTAAATCGAGCCCATAACGAGCCATCTTTCACTCTCCAATTTACTACATAAATATACATAGTATAGTATAATATGTTTTGCGGGAAAATACAAGAGTTTTTTAAATTGAAAATTGAAAGTTGAAAATTGAAAATTCAGGAAACGCTTTGCGTTTGATTATAATTTATTATCAATAAAAACAAGAAATTCTATCATTTGAAGTTTGATATAAACTAAAAATGATAGAATTCTTTATTTTTAAGTCTTAATATCAGTAATCGCTATAAATGAAAAAGCCAATTTACCATTATAACCAATTATTACAATTACGGCGTAGCCCTGAAATTTTCAATTTTCCATTTTCAAATTTCAATTTCCCAAAATGTGTTCTGTTCCAAATTCTACAACAGGTTCACCTTTTAAGCCATCACTTTCAAAGACGATAATTTCATTTTCACCATCATTTAAAATAGAGCGTGGCACATAAAGAGTTTGTTGTGGACCAATTTCCCAGTAACGACCGATATTAAAACCGTTGATTACGGCAAAGCCTTTTGTGAAATTGTCAAGTTTTAAGAAAGTGTCACATTTTTTATCTACATTGAATTTGCCTTTATAAAACGCAGTTTTTTCATTGAATTCATTATTTGTAAATTCAAGATTTTCTAAATTATTCATAGGAAGCGGATATACATTCCAATTAAAATGAATTCTGTCATCTATAAGGCATCTGCCCGCTATACCCTTTTTACGCATCATTTTAGCACCGAAATTTGCTCTGCCCATATTTTCGCAAAGAACTGTTAACACATCGCCTTTTTTTGCTGAAAACTCTGTTTTTAATTTATCATTTATATAAAGAATATCGACTAAATTATCGTTTATATAAATCTGCGCTCTGTCACCAAGACTTTCAAAGAATAATTCTACATTTTCATAATCACGGTTAAGAGTTGTCTGATAAGCAATAAATCCATAGCCGGTTCCATATTTTTCCATACATTTAGGAACATTTGAAAAAATTGGTGATGAGAGTTTATTTAAACTCTCAAAAAATCCGACATTTTCTGTAAGCTCGCATTTACCATAAGCACGTCTTTCACGGTTTTCAGGGATTTCCGGTAATTCGTAATCGACATATTTTTTAATAACTTCACGAACCGCTAAATATTTAGAGGTAATATCGCCACTTTCAGTAAGAAGCGCATCGTAATCATAGCTTGTTACATCAGGGGTAAATGTTTCGTAATGATTTGCACCGGACGTAAATCCGAAGTTTGTGCCACCAATAAACATATACATATTAAGGCTACCGCGAG
>JAFSBS010000151.1 GCA_017437165.1 Clostridia bacterium | reverse complement strand
GGACCATTGTAAGCTTCAGCTTCTTTAATTGCTTTGAGAGTCTGATTCTGGTCAGCACCCATAGCAATTTGTGCTACATAAACATAACCATAGCTCATAGCGATTTCAGCAAGGCTCTTCTTAGCAACAGCTTTACCAGCAGCAGCGAATTGAGCAACCTGACCGATGTTAGAAGCCTTAGAAGCCTGACCACCTGTATTTGAGTAAACTTCTGTATCAAATACCATGATGTTTACGTCTTCACCAGAAGCGAGAACGTGGTCAACACCGCCGAAGCCGATGTCGTATGCCCAACCGTCACCACCGAAGATCCATACAGATTTCTTTGCAAGGTAGTCTTTATTAGCAACGATTGATTTGCATTCGTCACATTCGATACCTTCAAGAGCAGCAACGAGAGCTTCAGCAGCAGCACCATTTGCTTCACCATCATTTACTGTATCAAGGTAAGCTTGTGCTTTTGCTTTAAGGTCATCAGAAGCTTTGTCTGATGTAAGAATGTTTTCAACTTTAGCGATAAGGCTGTTACGGATAGCGTTTTGTCCTAAGAACATACCGAAACCGTGTTCAGCGTTATCTTCGAAGAGTGAGTTAGCCCAAGCAGGACCCTGACCCTTAGCATTTACTGTGTATGGTGATGTTGCAGCAGGACCACCCCAGATTGAAGAACAACCTGTTGCGTTAGAGATGTACATTCTGTCACCAAAGAGTTGTGTTACGAGACGAGCATAAGCTGTTTCAGCACAACCAGCACATGAGCCTGAGAACTCAAGAAGAGGTTTCTTGAACTGGCTTGAAATAAGGTTTGCAGAAGAAGCAATACCTTCTTTTTCTGTTACGTTTTCTACGCAGTAATCAAATGCTGCTTGTTGAGCATCCTGACTTTCACGAGAAACCATTTTAAGTGATGCAGTAGGACAAACGCCAACACAAACACCGCAACCCATACAATCCATAGGTGAAATAGCAAGTGTGTATTTGAAACCTTTGTTTGTAACTGCTTTTTCTTTTGTAGCAACTTTTGTGATTTCTGGAGCATTAGCTGCTTCTTCTTCGCTCATTGCGAATGGACGGATTGTAGCATGTGGACATACATAAGCACATTTGTTACAACCTACGCAAGTGTCGTTGTTCCATTCAGGAACCATAACTGCAACACCGCGTTTTTCGTAAGCAGATGCACCTTGTTCGAATGTACCGTCTGCGTGGTCCATAAATACAGAAACTGGAAGAGCGTCACCATTCATGTTACCAACCGGTTTCATGATGTTGTCAACCATTTTAACGAGTTTAGCAGGGCCTTCTGCTTTTTCTGCAGCAGCGCTGTCAACAGCATTTGCCCAATCAGCAGGAACATCGTATTTTTTGAATGCACCGAAACCAGCGTCAATAGCTTTGTGGTTCATATCAACGATATCCTGACCTTTTTTGAGGAACTTCATAGCAGCGTTCTTCATATAGCCGATTGCATCTTCTTTAGGAAGAACATTAGCAAGTGCGAAGAATGAAGCCTGAAGAATTGTGTTTGTTCTCTTACCAAGACCGATTTCAGCAGCCAAGTCAATAGCATTAACTGTGTAGAGCTGAATGTTGTTCTTAGCGATATATTGTTTTGTTTCTGCGTTGAGTTTTTCTGCTACTTCAGCGTCATCCCACTGGCAGTTGATAAGGAATACACCGCCTGGTTTAACGTCGTTAACAATTTTGAAACCTTTTTCAATGTAAGCAGGTGTATGACAAGCAACGAAGTCTGCTTTGTTTACATAGTAAGGGCTCTTGATTGGTTTGTCGCCGAAACGAAGGTGAGAAATTGTAACGCCACCTGTTTTCTTTGAGTCATATTGGAAATATGCTTGTACATATTTATCAGTATGGTCACCGATGATTTTGATAGAGTCTTTGTTAGCACCAACAGTACCGTCACCGCCAAGACCCCAGAATTTACATTCAATTGTACCTTCTGCAGCAGTTGCAGGAGCTTCTTTTTCTTCAAGTGAGAGGTAAGTAACGTCGTCGTTAATACCAAGTGTGAAGTGTTTCTTTGGTTCTGCTTTTGCGAGTTCATCGTAAACTGCAAATACTGATGCAGGTGGTGTGTCTTTTGAACCAAGACCGTAACGACCGCCTGTTACTGTGAGACCTGTTTTACCACATGCTTCAAGAGCAGCAACAACATCAAGGTAAAGTGGTTCACCAATAGAACCTGGTTCTTTTGTTCTGTCAAGAACAGCAATCTTTTTAACTGTTGCAGGAAGAGCTGCACAGAATTTGTCAGCAGCGAATGGTCTGTAAAGTCTTACTTTAAGAAGACCAACTTTTTCGCCTTTTGCTAAAAGATAGTCAATAACTTCTTCTGCTACGTCACAGAATGAACCCATTGCTACGATTACTCTGTCAGCATCTTCAGCACCATAGTAGTTGAAGAGTTGGTAGTTAGTGCCGAGTTTAGCATTAACTTTGCCCATGTATTCCTCTACGATTGCAGGAACTTCATCATAGAATTTGTTACATGCTTCTCTGTGTTGGAAGAAAATGTCACCATTTTCGTGAGAACCACGCATAACAGGATGTTCAGGGTTAAGAGCTCTTTGACGGAATGCGTCAACAGCGTCCATATCGCACATTTCTTTAAGATCTTCGTAGTCCCAGATTTCAATTTTCTGAATTTCGTGAGATGTACGGAAACCATCGAAGAAGTTGATGAAAGGAACACGGCTCTTAATTGTTGCAAGGTGAGCAACAGCGCCTAAGTCCATAACTTCTTGTGTATTTGTTTCAGCGAGCATAGCGAAACCTGTCTGACGACAAGCATAAACGTCTGAATGGTCACCGAAAATATTAAGTGCGTGAGAAGCTACGCAACGAGCTGAAACATGGAAAACTGAAGGGAGAAGTTCACCAGCAATTTTGTACATGTTAGGAATCATTAAAAGAAGACCTTGTGATGCTGTGTAAGTTGTTGTAAGAGCACCGGCAGCGAGTGAGCCGTGTACTGTACCTGCAGCACCTGCTTCAGATTGCATTTCAGCAACTTTTACAGTTGTACCGAAAATGTTCTTTTGACCTTGTGCAGACCATTGGTCAACATAGTCAGCCATCGGGCTTGATGGTGTGATTGGATAAATACCGGCAACTTCTGTGAAAGCGTATGAGACATACGCAGCCGCATTGTTACCGTCCATGGTTTTCATTTTACGTGCCATTGGATTTTGCCTCCTATGAATTTTAATTTTAAACATATCTATTTTATCACTAAAATAAAAAAATGTAAACATCAAATCGTTAAAAATTCTACAAAAAAAGTGGAAAATTTGTTATAAATAAGTAAATAATATATCTATATTGTAGAATAGTGTCAATAACATTGACAAAAGTATTATAATTTTGTATAATACAAAAATTAAAAATATATTTTTGAAAGGAGCAAGTCCTATAATGGATGACGCCGGACCTTATTTTATTTTAACTTCATTTGAACCTATGGTGAATACATTACAAGTAACAGCAAATGCCAAATCACTTATATGGCAGGTACCATTACTTATAGTTCTTATTTTAGTAAACGCATTTTTTGCAATGAGTGAAATTGCACTTATTTCGCTTAATGATGCAAAATTGGAAAAACAAGCCGACGAAGGCAATAAAAAAGCAAAACAAGTTTTAAAACTCACAAAAAATCCAAGCAAGTTTTTATCTACAATACAAATTGGTGTAACTCTTGCAGGATTTTTAGCATCTGCTTCTGCGGCTACAACTTTAGCAGAAATGCTTACGGATGTAGTTGTAAATTCAACAGGTGTAAGTGAAAATATTATTTCACCGATTGCTGTTGTTCTTGTTACAATTGTTATGTCATACTTCACACTTGTGTTCGGTGAATTGGCACCAAAAAGAATTGGTATGCAGGTTCCAGAAAAAATCGCATTTAAAGTAGTAGGTGTTTTAAAAACAATTTCAAAAATAACTTCACCTTTTGTAAAAGTTCTTTCGGTTTCAACTAATGGTGTTGTAAGACTTTTAGGTTTCGACCCTAACGCTTCTGAAGAAGTCGTTACTGAAGAAGAAATCAGAATGATGGTTGATGTAGGTCAGGAAAAAGGTGTTATTGAAGATGTTCAGAAAGAAATGATTAACAACATCTTTGAGTTTGATGACCTTAATGCGGGTGATATTATGACTCACCGTACCGATGTTACCGCAGTCGATATTGAAGATGTCAATATAGAAGATTTTGTGAATCTTGCTATTGAAAAAGGTTATTCAAGAATTCCTGTTTATGAAAGTGAAATAGATAATATAATCGGTATTATATATGTAAAAGATTTACTCAAATATGTAGGTAAATCTGTTCCTGCTAAAGCGAATCTTAAAAAGATGGCAAGAGAAGCGTACTTTATTCCTGAAACAAAATCCTGTGGAGAATTGTTTACAGAAATGAGTGCTAAAAAAATTCAAATGGCTATTGTTGTTGATGAATATGGTGGTACTGCAGGTATTCTCACCCTTGAGGATTTGGTTGAAGCAATCATGGGTAATATTCAGGATGAATATGACCAGGAAGATGAAGAAATCTCAAGAATTGACGATAATACATTCACAGTTGATGGCACGATTGATATTGAGGAAATTGAAGAACTTATAGGTAAAGAACTCCCCGAGGGCGACTATGAAACTCTCGCAGGATTTATAATTGACCAGCTTCAATTTTTACCAAAAGACGGTGAAATGAACGAAGTTGAATTTGAAAATATCAAATTCACAGTTCTTAAGGTTGATGAACGCAGAATAGAAAAAATCAAAGTTGAAATCACACCCCTTCCCGTTGAAGAAGATGATGACGAAGACGATGAAGATGATGATTAAAAGTTATAATATAAGATAAATTTATGCACAAAGTTAAGGGGCGGAATATAATCTGCTCCTTAGTTTTATTTCAAAGTGTCTATTTACTTTTTGTTCCCATTTGATATAATAGATATAATTATAAAGATTTATTGCAACAGGAGGAAAAACTATGTCAAAATTAAGAATTGCAATTATTGGTAACGGTGGTATATGCCAGGGAAGTCATATTGATAACTATTACGAAGATAAAAGAGTAGATGTTGTTGCATTCTGCGATATTATTGAAGAAAGGGCTATTGCTTTAAGAGACGAATATTATCCGAATGCAGCGGTATATACAGATTATAAAGAATTACTCAAAGACGAAAGTATTGATGCTGTTGACATCTGCACACCGAACTATCTTCATTCTATAATTGCGGTTGATGCATTCAAAGCAGGTAAGCACGTGTTATGCGAAAAGCCTGATGCTATTGATGTAACAGAGGTTCTCAAAATGAAAAATGCCGCTGATGAGGCGGGTAAAGTGCTTATGGTTATAAGAAACAACCGTTTTGTTAATGCATCACAGTACGCAAAGAAATTCGTTGAAGATGGAAGAATGGGCGAAATTTATTGTGGTCGTTGTGGTTGACAAAGACGCAGAGGTATCCCCGGCAAAGGCGGATGGTTTACAACAAAGTCACAGTCTGGCGGCGGTCCGCTTATTGACCTTGGTGTTCACATGATAGACCTTGCTGTGTGGCTTATGGGTAATCCTACACCTATTGCAGTAAGCGCAAATACTTATACTAAATTTGCAGATAATGACACAAGTGATTCTGAAAATTCAAAGTTTGG
Source organism: Clostridia bacterium (assembly GCA_017437165.1). GTDB lineage: Bacteria > Bacillota > Clostridia > Oscillospirales > Acutalibacteraceae > DTU089. Next base: position 775 of record JAFSBS010000151.1, on the reverse strand, counting down.
TGATGCAAATGCTGAAGGTACATTTGATGTAGAAGATCTTGCAATGGGTATGATTCGTTTTGATAATGGTGCTGTACTTCAGATAGAATTCAGTTGGGCATCAAATATTAAAAGTGAAAATCGTTTTGTTGAACTCAGAGGTACAAAAGCCGGTCTTAAATGGAAAGATAACGAGGTAGAATTCTTCACAGAAGAAGATGGTCAACTTCTTGATATTATACCAACAGGTAACATGGATACAAACGGACATAAGAAAAATATCCGTAATTTCATTGATGTTCTTACTGAGGGTGCAGAACCCGTTTTCAAACCTTCACAAGGGGTGGATATGATTAAAATTCTCTGTGCAATTTATGAATCAGCAGAAAAAGGCAGAGAGGTTATTCTTTGATAGTTATAAAAATTCAGTTGTAATGAAAAATACTTGTCACCTTTCTTATTGACAATATTGCGTATTGTGGTATAATTACTATTACAGAATTATAGAGGAGACTGGTTTATGAAAAGAAACATTTTTAAAGTTTTATCTCTCATAGTAGCACTTTCAATGATATTTGGTATTATGCAGATTTCCGTTAGTGCTGCTGAAATTAACTACAAAATTACAAACCCTTATGAGAGTGTAACTCATCTTCTTGGTAATGATGATAATCACTATAAAACAAATCTTCATACTCACTCAACATACAGTGATGCAACAATTCCGTTAACTGAAATGGTTAGGGAACACTATAATCAGGATTATGATATTCTTGGTATTGCAGACCATGGTGTT
>JAFSBS010000150.1 GCA_017437165.1 Clostridia bacterium | reverse complement strand
GAACAATGTCACTGTGACAGATGTCGCACTTACCGCCTTGTGAGTCTTCGTTTGAAAGAACAACCTTACAAGAAGGGCAGTAGTTAACGAGTGTTTTATCACGGAAAACAAGACCTTTTTCAAACATCTTGAGGAAAATCCACTGAGTCCACTTGTAGTAATCTTCTTGGGTGGTATCAACAACTCTGTTCCAATCAAATGAGAAGCCAACTCTTTTTAACTGACTTGAGAACTTCTCAATGTTCATATCTGTAACTTTTCTTGGGTGAATGCCTGTTTTAATAGCATAGTTTTCAGTAGGAAGACCGTAAGCATCAAAACCAATAGGGAATAAAACATTATAGCCCTGCATTCTTCTTTTTCTTGAAACTACTTCAAGACCTGAGTATGCTTTAATGTGACCAACGTGCATACCTGCACCACTTGGGTAAGGGAATTCTACAAGTGCATAAAATTTAGGCTTTTCGCTTCCGTCTTCTGCGTGGAAAACACCTGCTTCTTCCCATTTTTTCTGCCATTTTTGTTCAACAGCGGAAAAATCGTACTTCATTTTAATCATTTCCTTTCTTCTTATACAAATCAATCAATAAATTGAGAAATGTCTATTTTAGATGCATCGTCCCAGAGTCTTTCAAGATTGTAATATTGTCTTGAATCTTCAAGGAAGATGTGAACAACAACACCGCCATATTGCATAAGTACCCAGCCGGTTGCTCTGCCTTCAATATGGTCAGGGCGGATGTCTTCTTGTTCTAATTGATATTCTATTTCATCTGCTAACGCTCTGACGTGAGTGTTTGAGTTAGCAGTAGCAATAACAAAATAATCTGCAACAATTGTTACTTCTTCTGTTTTTATAACTTCAATATCCCTTGCTAATTTATCGTCGAGAACCTTAACAATTTTTTTAGTTAATTCTAAACTCATATTAAATTCTCTCCTTTTTCTTTTTTCATATTAACTAAGGCAGCGTTATAAGCCCCCATAGTATCAGGATGAACCAATCTTTCTTTTTTTATTAAGTCAATTATTGTAAAACTTAAGCCTTCAACAATTGCTTCATCAAGTGAGCGAAATGCCTTTTCTCTCATAATTTCAACACCGTCATAATTACGTTCTTTGCTAATAAAGTCAGCAATAAATATAACTTTTTCTAAAAGAGTCATATTACTTCTGCCGGTAGTGTGGTAACGTACAGCGGTTAAAATTTCTTCGTCAGTGCAACCTAACTCTTTTTCTGCAAATACTGCACCACATATTGCGTGGAAAAGTTTAGGTGCCGCTAATTCGTATTCTGAAGGTTGTACGTTATTTTCAAGTAAATATTGCAATTGTACACTCGGTTCAAGATTTTTACAGGAATCGTGAATAAGTCCCGCGGTGTATGCTTTTTCGGGGTCTGCACCAAATTTTATTGCAAGCTCTTTTGCGCAGTCTGCAACATTTAAAGAATGAATGAATCGCTGCTCTTTAAGTCTGCCTTTAATAATTTCGATGCACTCTGAATTGGTTTTCATAAATAAAGCCCCCTTTTCTTGATATAACTTATAGTATCATAAGTAAGGTATTTACTTGTGTCTAATCTATTTTTAAGCATTGTTCTCAAAAGCGTAGAACTTACTTCAAGTGGCTTTTCTTTTGAAATTATATAATCACCATCGTGTAATTTGAGCTTTGTAATAGCGTAGGTTTTCATTTCTGCTAAGTGCTTTAAATCTTCAGTTCTTGCGGCGGTAACTATTGTACAGAGTGAAAGAAGTTCTTTGTACTTGTACCAGTTTGCAAGCGACAGGAACATATCGTCACCCATAAACAAAAATAAATTGTCATTAGGGTAATACTTTTTTAAATCTTTTATGGTGTCTACTGTGTAACTTTTTTCTTCACGATTAAGTTCAATAGCAGAAATTTCAAATATCGGGTCAGTAAAGGTGTGTTTGCACATAGCAAGCCTGTCAGTACCCTCTGCCACAGTACCATCTTTAAAAGGGGATGAATAGGCAGGAATAATCAGAACTTTGTCAGCATTACACTCTTTCGCTAAGTTCTGAGCTAAGAGTAAATGACCTTTATGAGGAGGGTCAAAAGAACCACCATAAATTGCAATGTTTCCCATAAAATCACCCGAATTTTATTTATTAGAATATTTTATCTAAAATACAAATCAATGTCAATATAACTACAAGATTATTTTGTGAGTTTTGCTTCGATTTCCTTTACAAAATCATCTTTTTTGAAGTGCTTGAAGGCTTCATTACATTTCTGACAATGTAAAATAAAATTATTATTGATTTCACCGTCATAATCTTTTAAAGCAAAGAATGCAGAATTAAGGCAGTTGTTTATCATTTCTTCATCATTTGTTTTTTCGAAAAGATGTGACAAATTACAGAAAATAACTGCAATTTCTGAATCATTACCCTTGTAAAGTGAAAGAATATTCAACGCTTTTCTGAAATATCTTAAAGCCTCATCATAGTTTTCGCTTTCATACAGAGCTAAAGCGTAGTTGTTATAAAAACCTGCAAAACGATAGTCGTTTTGTGGAATTGTGTTTATATATGCTTCGAATGCTCTTACAAAAAGAGGTAAAGAGTCTGAAGTTCTGTGGAAGAAATTAAGAGTTGTAGCACAGTTAAGATACATATTTGCACCTAAAACTGAATTTTCAAGACTGAATTTTTCGAGCAACTCTAAAATTTCATTTATAGCACCCACAGCCTTTTTCTGTTCACCGGTTCTTCTGTGGAATGAAACAACCTCGTTATGTAGAGTCATTTCTGTAAAGGCATCTGCTCGTTCTTTTGCCTTTAAAATTTCTGCTTCTAAAAATTCACCGGCTTCTTTAACCTGATTTTTATTTAAAAGTTCATCATACTGATTTAAAATTACTGCAACATCATTGTCGTGCTTTTTGCTGAAATCTGTTGATGTAATTCTTTCAACCTCAATAGTTCTCGTTTCAATGTTTTCAGGACTGTTTTCATCAAGAACAATAAGTCTGCCGCCGTGTTCTCTGCCATAAGTGAAGTAACCGCATCCGATTGTCTGATAAAGGCTTATACCATCAACTTTGATGTGGAAATCGTTTACATGGTCGTGACCGAAGAAAGCGGCTTTAATGTCGCCCATTTTTTTCCAACTTTTAAATTGCGCAGTGTGGTCTTGCTTCATAAATGGTGGGCAAGGGTATTCACGAAGTCTTCCTGAAATAAGTTTTTCACCGAATGAGTAGTATTTGCCATCTTTTTCAACAACATTTTCACCTTCTCCGGCAACTTCCTGTAACTCGTGAATTTCTTGTTGAACAGGAATATGTTGAAAGAGAATTGCAGGTACGGGTTTACCACCGTTTTCATCAGCCAGTTCTCTACTTCTTTTTTCGTACCAGTCAATCTGGTCTTTATGAACATAAGCATAACCTGAATCACCCTCATCATCGCTCATATAATCATTTGAGTCCATAAGCCATATTGAGAAAGCGTTTCTTTTGCCATCAGAACTTTTTATAGTAAGGTTGCAGTTACCACAACCAAAAACATCTGCGTCATTAAGAGTAGAGCGACAGTTGTCATAGTCGCTGTACATGATCATCTGAATATCGGTATAAAAACCAACTTCGCCATCGTGATTACCAAAAACGAGTGCCAAAGGAATGTTTCTTCTCTTTATAGGTTCAACAATTTTTGTGATTGTTTTGTGGATTAAATCATAATTGAATTCTTCCCAATAACCGCTGATATTGTCACCACCGAAAACGACTAAATCAGGTTTTGCTTCTTCAATACATTTTTCAATAACATTGAGAGTTTCCTTGTCTTTGTTTTCGGGGATTTCTCTGTTATCATCATCATCCATTTCAGGCATAACTTCGTGGATATCTGTGAGGTGTAAAATTCTGAATTTACCATCATCTGAAAATTTTAATGGTTCTTTTTCTGTTCTTAAAAAATTATCTGTTTTCCATTTATTTGGTTTACCCATTGCCATAATATATCACCTGTATTTTTAGTTTATTTTATTAAAATGCCCAATTTCCGTTTACAAATATCGGGTATGCTTTACCATCTTTGTAACCTGTAATGGTGAGATCATCAGCACCAATCATAAAGTCAACGTGAATCATACTGTCGTTTACTCCGAGAGTCTGACATTCTTCGAGAGTTTTGTTTTGAAAATCATCAATAGTATCACAGAAACCGCGACCTAATGCAACATGGCAACTTGCGTTTTCGTCAAAAAGAGTGTTGTAGAAAAGAATACCTGTGTTTGCAATAGGACTGTCTTGAGGAATAAGTGCTAATTCGCCGAGGTAAGGAGCGCCTTCATCCATGGAAAGCATTTTGTCCAATAAATCTTTATTTTCTTTTGCATCCCACGAAACCGCTTTACCATCTTTAAAAGTGATTTTAAAATCTTCTATTAACTGTCCTTGATATGAAAGTGGTTTTGTAGATACAAGAGTACCTTCTGCAAAACCTTTTTTAGGGGAGGTAAAAACTTCTTGTGTCGGTAAATTGGGGTTAAAGAAATTACCCGAAAGAGTTTCTTCACCACCACCGCACCAATGTGCTTCGGGAATTAAATCTGCTCTGAAATTTGTACCATTTGAACTTTTATATTCTAAATAATCGAGTTTTTTTTCATTAAGCCATTTTGTGCGCTTTTTTAAGTTTTTATTGTGGTTGTCCCATTCTTTTACGGGGTCATTATCTTTTGTAACATAAACAGTTTCTAAAATAGCATCCCAGAGTTTGTTGTAAGCATTTCTTTTTGTTTCATTCGGAAACACTTTTTTAGCCCAGGCGTAAGACGGTACTGCCGCAATAGTCCATTGGTCTTTATTTTCAAGTGCATCGCTGTATTTTTTAGTTACCTTATATCTTGCCATTTGTGATTTTTGCATTTTTTCGCGGTTAACACCTTTAAGTCCGTCAGGGTCTTCGCTTTCAATGTGAATTCTGCAAGGGATTTCTTCTACCATAAGTTTTAACTTTTCTTCTTTCCATAAAGGAACTTCTGAAAGAGATTTTAAACTTCTGTATTTGTAATCTGTTTTTGTTATTGGTTGATAAGTCCAGTCAATATCAACTCTTGAAGCGCCTAACTTATAGCACTCTGTAACAAGCAAATTAACGAACTCAAACTGGTCTGCTTCTGCAATGATTCTTACAGGTTGACCTTTTTTTATATTTGCACCAACTCTTGCTATAAGGTGTGCATATTTTTTCATAATTGTTTTTGTCATAATTTTCACCCGAATTCAAGTTTTAAAGAATTTAAGTTATTTATAATATTTTATCACAAATATTATATTTTTACAATTAAAACTAAAAATAAATTAAAATTTTACAATATTGTTAATTCCATTGAAATATGAGAGATAGTAGTATATAATATATAATGTCGAAAAAAGTCGGAACGTGTTAATCGTTATGTAGTATGAAAAGAGAAGATGTAAAATGAAAAAGAAAATAATTATAATAACGAGTGTTATATTCTTGTGTGTTATTCTTGTAGGCACAAGTGTGCTGGCATTTGCAAATTCCACACAGGAAACAATTTTTGAAATTCACGAAAATAAAGTGATATGTTCACTTAAAACTTACGATGAAACAGCAACCGGTAAAGTAGTGATTCCTGAAAATTATGAAGGAATTATGGTAACAGGCATTAAAGAAAACGCTTTCTTAAAGTGTAGTCAGGTGACAGAAGTTGTTGTGCCGAAAACTGTTGTGAATATAGGTGAGTTTTCGTTGGGTTACATATTGGATGAAAATGGCGAAAAAGTAAAGAAAGAAAATTTTGTTATATGGGGCAGAGGAAACTCTGAAGCACAGAAATATGCGAAGGAAAACGG
>JAFSBS010000149.1 GCA_017437165.1 Clostridia bacterium | reverse complement strand
TGATAAGAGAAATGAGTTTTTTTGTTTTGCCGGAACCTTTGTTGCCGATAATAAGTGAAACCATAGTGTTTACCTCCGTTTATTTTTTTGCTGAATTGTCTTCAGCTTATTTACTAAAATTATAATCTTGCTTTAAGCTCAGCGCCTAAAGACTCATAACCTGGTTTGCCTAAAAGAGCAAACATATTTTTCTTGTAGCTTTCTACGCCAGGTTGGTCAAATGGGTTAATGCCTAAAGTATAACCCGAAACTGCACAAGCCTTGCAGAAGAAATAAACAAGATAGCCAAAATTGAATTCGTCCATTTTGTCAATTTCTAAAATCATATTTGGCACACCACCGTCACAGTGAGCAAGTACTGTTCCTAAAAATGCCTGTTCGTTAACAAAATCAACAGTTTTACCTGCTACGAAATTGAAACCGTCTTTATTTTCGGCATCTTCTTTAATTACCATTTCACTCTTTGGTGTTTTAAATTTAACAACTGTTTCAAACATCAGTCTCTCGCCTTCTTGAACATATTGACCGAGTGAATGAAGATCTGTTGAAAAAATTGCTGATGATGGGAATATACCCTTGTTTTCTTTACCTTCGCTTTCGCCGAAAAGTTGTTTAAACCATTCATTCATCATTGTAAAATCAGGTTCATACGAAACCATCATTTCGACCGATTTACCTTTACGGTAAAGAATGTTTCTCATTGCAGCATATTTATAACAATCGTTTGTGTAAACATCGCCGTCTTTAAAATCTTCACGGGCAACTTGCGCACCCTGCATCATTTTGTCGATGTCAATACCAGCTACTGCAATAGGGAGAAGTCCGCAAGCGGTAAGTACTGAATATCTGCCACCAACATCATCAGGGATAACAAATGTTTCATACCCTTCAGAATCTGAAAGTTCTTTTAAAGTACCACGTGCTTTATCGGTTGTTGCGTAAATTCTCTTTGCAGCTTCTTCTTTGCCGTATTTCTCTTCTAAAAGTTCTTTAAAAACTCTGAATGCTAATGTTGGCTCAGTTGTTGTACCTGATTTTGAAATAACATTAACCGAAAAATCTTTACCTTCGCAAAGTTTTACAGTTTCTGCTAAAGCAGATGAAGAAATTGTATTACCTGCAAAAAAGATTTGAGGTTTATTTAAGTAATTATAGTTTTGTGATTTACAAAACTCTATTGCAGCACGGGCACCTAAGTAACTGCCACCAATACCAATAACGATTAAAACTTCGCTATCACTACGAATTTTTTCTGCTGCTTTTTTTATTCTTTCAAATTCTTCTTTGTCGTAATTAACAGGTAAATCTACCCAACCTAAAAAATCATTACCTGCACCTTTGCGACTATTAAGAAGTTCTACTGCCGAAGCAACTTCATCACTTATTGCATCAACATCAGATTTTGCAACAAAGCCATCAAGATACTTCGTATTAAGTTTAACTGCCAAACGTTCCATCTCCTTGCTATAAAGGCATAAACAAGACGTTAACCGCCGAATTCGTTCTTTTGCGATATGCCTTTTGTATATTGTACAATAAACACGGATTTTTTTCAATAGGAATTTTACACTTTTTACAGTTTTTTTCGATTTTTATATATTTTCACTTACAAAATCTCTGTTATACCCTATTTTTGAATGGTCTATTCCCGTAATATTATAGTTCACTTTAAACCCCGCAATAAATGAACCGCAAACAAATGCAACTAAAATAATAACAACAACTGTTATTACTGTATAACTTTTTAATATCTTTATAAATTCTTCCATTTTTTACTCCTACATATTTTCTTCGAGCAACTCTGCTAAACTATCCCCTATTAAACGACCGGAGTACACCGCTTCTTCCAAAGTGTTTGCATCAGTACCCATTTCTAAAAGTA
>JAFSBS010000148.1 GCA_017437165.1 Clostridia bacterium | reverse complement strand
CTTTGTAACATTGTTTTCTTCTTGTAAAAACTCGTAATAATGACTGAGATTGTATTTATAAACTTTCATATCCGGATAAAGCTCTTTTAAAGGTATTAACACAAAATCTCTTTCAAACATTCTCGGATGTGGTAAAGTGAGTTCTGCTGTTGTGCTTTCTTTGCCCTCATAAAGAAGCAAATCCAAATCAAGAATACGTGGACCATTTTTAATTTCACGAATTCTGCCAACACCTGCTTCAATACCTAAACATACTCCTAAAAGTCCATTTGGTGAAAGTGAGGTTTCTACTTCTATAACCCCATTATAGAAATTTTCCTGATTTACATACCCCCATGGTGATGTTTCATAAAGAGAGGATACCCTTAAAACCTTTACTGATGGAATATGATTAAGTGCTTCTATAGCTGTATCAATATGTGCTTTTCGGTCCCCTATATTGCTACCTATACCTATTAAAGCTTTTCTCATTTTAATTACCCCTTGTTTTTGTTATTTCAACACCAACGTAATCAAAATCCGCATTTATTGGTGCCTGTGGTTTTTTAAGAAGTACTGTTACACTCTCAATTCTTTCATATTTCTTGAGAATTGAATCTGCTACTCTTTCTGCCACGTGTTCAATTAAATTATTCTTTTCACTTAAAAACACCGCTTTTACAGTACCAATAATTTTAGCGTAGTTTTCAGTATCATTCAAATCATCTGATTTTCTCGCATCTGTCAAATCGAGTGTCGCGGTAATATCAAGGATAAAAGTCTGACCGTTATCCTTTTCATCCTGCAACACTCCGTGGTGAGCGTTAAGAGTAAGACCTTTAATAATAATTTTATCCATTAAAAAAACCACCTTTCTTTATAGACGCAGACATAGTTACTGCATCTACACACGCCTTTACATTATGAGTTCTTATAACATCTGCACCTAAAAATGCAGTAATGCTCTCTGCTGAAAGTGTACCAAAAAGTCTGTCGCCGACATCTTTATTTATAGCCTGTCCTATCACTCTTTTATTAGATACTCCAACAAGTAACGGTTTAAAATCATAAAATTTATCGGTATTCTTTAAAAGCGTCAAATCATCTTCACGGGTTTTACCAAAACCTATACAATAATCGAAACAGAGTTTATCTTCACTTATTCCGAAGTTAAGCGCTTGCTCTTTCATTGATGCAAAAAAACCAAGAACATCTGCCACTACCCCATCAGGATATTCCATTGTTTCAGATGACGTTTTATTACCTGTATGCATAAAAATCCAACTTGCATCGAACTCTTTTACAACGGATGCCATATCTTCCCTGAAGCAACCACTTTCATCGTTTACAATCTGTACACCATTATTCAAAGCAAACTTTGCAACATCAACACGAAATGTATCTACTGAAACCGGAATTTTAACAGTAGTCGGAATAAGTGGCAGAACTGTTTTTAATCTTGCCAACTCTTCCTCTTGTGACGCAAATGTTTTGCCGGGCGCAGTTGAGCAACCGCCGATATCTAAAACATCTGCACCTTCGCTTTCAATTTGTAATGCTCTGTTAAAAGCAGATTCTGCAAAATAGTTTTTGCCACTTTCAAAAAATGAATCGGGAGTAACATTCAAAATTCCCATTACAAGCGGTCTGTTTTTTTCTCTTATACTATTATATATAGAAAACATTATCTTCCACCATTGAGAAGTGACATAACTTCTGCACGTACTTTTGCATCAGTTCTTACATAACCTCTTAAAGCAGAAGTTTCTGTTTTTGCACCGGCTGCACGTACACCGCGCATTGTCATACAAAGATGTTCTGCTTCTACTATAACGGCAACGCTCTTTGCACCTAATTTCAAATACAGAAAATCTGCTACTTCAGCGGTAAGTCTTTCCTGAACCTGCAAACGTCTTGCGTAAGTGTTGACGATTCTTGCAAGTTTTGAAATACCTATAATTCTACCATTATCAGGAATATACGCAATATGTGCTTTACCGACAAATGGTAAAAGATGGTGTTCACACATAGAATAAAGCGGAATATCACGGACAATAACAAGTTCATCATTACCCGGCTCATTGAAAATCTTTAAATGTTTTTCAGGATTTTCAGAAATACCACTAAATATTTCTTCATACATATTAGCAACTCTTTTGGGCGTTTCTTTTAAACCTTCTCTGTCAGGGTCTTCGCCAATTGCTTCTAAAATATCTCTTACGGCTCTTTCAATTTTTTCTTTATCCATAAAAAAACTTCTTTCTGTTTAATAACTATATCAGAAATACATACATATAGTATATAATTCCTCGTTTACACTGTAATAAACTTTTTGCTCCGCAGAATCACCTAAAACACCTGTGATTTCATAACTCCTGTAAACTACACCTTTGTTGAAAAATTCGTCTATCGCCCAAGAAAGTGTATCAGGTGAATCAAACTTGATTTCCGCAGAAGTGTAACCACGGAATTTTGATTTTAAAATAATAGTTTCTAATGCATCTTTTAAAGAATCTGAACTTGTTTTTGTAAGAACCGCACCCTCTTTAATAAAGAAATTGCTTTCG
>JAFSBS010000147.1 GCA_017437165.1 Clostridia bacterium | reverse complement strand
CTGTATAAAATTATATAAAATAAATTTTAACCTACAATAACATTTTCTTTTGGTCTGTCTATCGGGGCATTAACTTTCTTTTCTGCTAATGTCAACATAAGTGTTAAACCACCGACTCTACCACCAAACATAAGGGCAATAACAACTAATTTTGAAACGCCTGAAAGTTCTGTTGTAATACCTTTTGAAAGACCTGAAGTGCTTATAGCGCTTATTGTTTCAAAAATTGTATCGGTGATAGTGAAATTATCAATAGTACATATAACAGCAGTTGCTGTAAATACCGCAATAATATAAATAACTAAAATTGCAACAGATTGTTTTAATACTTCTGTTGGTATTGAGCGTTTGAATACCTGAGGGTGAGTGTTGTTTCTTGCGGCGGCAATTGTGAAGACAAAAAGAACTGCAACAGTTGTAACTTTAATACCGCCACCGGTCGAACCTGAACCTGCACCAATAAACATTAAAAGGTCTGTAAGCATTTCACTGCCCTGAGAAACCTGTGTATAATCGAGTGTTGCGAAACCTGCATTTCTCGGTGTTACTGATGCGAAAAATGCTTTTAAAACTTTTTCCCAGATTGGTAATCCCTCAAACAAGTTTTTATCTTCAAAAATCATAAAGAGCAAAGCACCACCAACAAACAAAATAAAGTTTGTTGCGAAGACTAATTTTGAGTGTAAAGAATATTTCTGGAAATTAAATTTATGGTTGATAACATCATCCCAGACAAGAAAACCAACACCGCCAATTATGATAAGTACAATCAGCGTTACACATACGAGAGGGTCATCGTGATAAGAAGTCAACGAAGAAAAAGGTGCTTTAATTCCCATTAAATCAAAACCTGCATTACAAAAAGCAGAAACCGAGTGGAAAATTGAAAGTTCAATTCCCGGTCCTACTCCGAATTCCGGGCAATATCTTATTGCTAAAATTGCAGCACCTATAAGTTCGGTGATGAATGTAACAAAAAATATTCTTTTTAATAATTTTACAACACCGCTTAAACGAAGTGTTCCTTCTGACTGCATAAGTACGCGTCTTTCGTAAATTCCTATACGTTTTCTTAAAAAGAGTGAAAACATAGAAATAACAATAATGAATCCTAAATTACCTATTTGTATAAGTAACAGGATTACTATTCTTCCGAAAAGTGACCAGTGTGTATATGTATCATAAAGAACAAGCCCTGCACCGCTCATGGCGCTTGTTGAAGTGAATATTGCGTTTAAAACAGGTGTCATAGTGCCTGTTGCAGAAGAAATAGGTAAAGTCAGTATTGTAGCACCTATTAAAGTCAGGAGTGCGAAACTTAACACAATTGTCTGTGTGTAAGTAAATTTTTGACGAAGTTTTTCAAGCATTTTCTGAATACTCCAACCCGAAATAAATTTTTATGTTAGTATAGCACAGTGTCGTTAAAGTTGCAAGTATCAAGTGTGCAAGTTTTAAGTGTAAAACTAACAAAAAACATATTGTAAAATGTTGATTTTTTATGTATATTATG
>JAFSBS010000146.1 GCA_017437165.1 Clostridia bacterium | reverse complement strand
TGCGTATTGGCGGATTCATTTTAAATCTTCCGTCTTCTTCCAACATCATATCATTTAAAACTAAATAGTGCGGTGCAGTTTCACAAGTAACATCTACACCTTCTTTTTTTGCTTGTCTTATTATTTCAACACTTTCTTTCGTCGAAATGTGGCAGACATGATATTTACATCCTGTTTCTTTTGCCAATTTCAAATCGCGTTTGATTGGCCCCCATTCACTTTCGCTACAAATTCCACGATGGTTATTTTTCAAAGCGTATTCACCTTTGTGGATATAACCACCATCTAAAAATGAATTATCTTCACAGTGTGCTGAAATTATTTTATTTAAACCTTTTGCTTTTTCCATAGCAGAACGCATTAAACTCTCGCTCTGCACTCCTCTGCCATCATCAGAGTAGCCAATAGAAATCGGTGCAAGATTTTCAATATCTGAAAGTGTTTCACCTTTTTCATCTACCGTAAGTGAAGCAAACGGATGAACACCGATTACTGCATCACTCTTTATAATATCTCTTTGAAGATTCATATTATCTACATTATGTGGAACAGGGTTTAAGTTCGGCATCGAAAGAACATCGGTATAACCGCCCCTCGCAGAAGCCATAGTACCTGATTTTATAGTTTCTTTATAAGAAAAACCCGGTTCTCTGAGATGAACGTGAACATCACAGAAACCGGGAAAAATACCATATTCAGAAACACTTGAAGATAACATATCCTGTAAAAGAGAAGAAATAGCCACATCACCCTGAACATTTACTTCACAAGTATATTCAGGAATGAATGTAACTTTTTGATTTTTATAAACGTGTGCATTTTTAAATGCTAAATTCATTCAAAACCAATCCTTCTAAATTTCAACTAATTTTATAAAAAAGCCTTCGCCAAAACGGCAAAGGCTTGAGAATCTATACGGGCATAGTTCACCCAATTGTAAAACTCAAATCTTGCCGATATCTCGTATCGAATTAAAGACTTAGTGTTTGTCGTTTTTATTTTAAGTTATTCTGCAACTGTTTCAGAAATAAAATCATCTTCAAGACAAGAACAAGAAACGTAATTGTCTTCATCATAACTTTCAGGAGCATTTTTTGCTTTAACTTTCTGAAGAACCACATAAACTGCTGCCGCAGCTGCTGCAATTGCTGCTAAAACGCCTAAAAATTTTAAAAACTTTTTCATATAAACAACACTCCTTAATAACATTATTTTTTCTTTTTATTATTATAACACACACTAATAAAAAGTCAACATTTTTTACTGTAAATAAAGAGTAAAATTTTTGAAAAAAATGAGTGTAATTTTGATTAAAATTCTACAAAGAGTAAATAATATTTTTTGTAACTTATGAAACTCTTGAAACTTCTTTTACATATCAGAAAAAGGAGTTTTTTATGATTTACAATAAAGTTGAGATTTGCGGAATAAACACAGCCACATTAAAAATACTACCCGAAAAAGAAAAACAAGCACTTTTAAAAGAGGCAAAAAACGGCAACCAAAAAGCACGGGAAGATTTAATAAACGGCAACCTGCGACTCGTTTTGAGTGTAATTCAGAGATTTACTAATCGTGGTGAAAATCTTGATGATTTATTTCAGGTTGGCTGCATCGGTTTAATAAAAGCTATTGATAATTTTGATACAAGTCACGAGGTACGTTTTTCGACTTATGCTGTACCTATGATTATAGGCGAAGTACGTAGATATTTAAGAGATAACAACCCTATAAGAGTTTCGCGTTCGTTAAGAGATACCGCCTACCACGCTATGCAGATAAAAGAAAGAATTTCTAACGAGAAAGGTTATGAACCAACTGTTGAAGAAATAGCAAAAGAAATGAACTTAAAAAAAGAAGATGTCGTAATTGCTCTTGAAGCAGTCGTTGACCCCGTTTCATTTTATGAACCTGTTTATTCAAATGGTGGTGACACTATATTTTTAATGGACCAGATTGGTTCAAACGAAACGGATGTTGATTGGCTCAATGAAATAGTTTTAAAAGAAGCGATAAAAAATCTGCCTCAGAGAGAAAAGAAAATTCTTTCTATGAGATTTATGCGTGGTATGACACAAACTGAAGTTGCTAATGAAATCGGAATTTCACAAGCACAGGTTTCAAGACTTGAAAAAAGTGCACTTGATAGTATTAAGGGAAATTAGGCGATTAGGTGTTAGGGGTCAGTGGCTAGGGACTAGGAAATAGGAAAAGTTCTATCATTTTCGCAAAGTGAAAATGATAGAACTTTTCTTTTTATTATTAAATTATAATAGCAACGCAGTTCCAAAATTTTGAATTATGAATTACGAATTATAATCGCCGACCGCAGGTCCCGCAATTCTTAATACTTAATTCTTAATTCATTTTAAGCATTGATTGATGGATAAAATCACTCAATCACAGTACTGTCCTCTGATTTTTCTTCACTTTCAGTTACTAATTTTACACTTTCGCTTGCAGTATATGTACTTTTGGTTTTATCGTTCACTGCTCTTACTGTGTATCTATATTCAACATCGTTTACTACACCGTCATCATCAAACAATATCGTTTCACTATCAGCATTATACATTATACTCCAGTTTGACCATGTGTCATTTTGCATTTCAGCACGGTAAACAATATAGCCAGCAGCACCTGCTGATTTTGTCCAGCTTACATTCACAGTATTTTCAGTTGCTTTTACTGTTATAACAGGTTCTGCGAGATATATAAGTGAAGCACTTGCTTTGTATGTACTTTTATAATTACCATTTAAAGCTCTTACTGTGTACTGGTAAGTTGTACCACTTAATGCACTTTCATCTACAAAAGAAGTAGTTGAAACATCACCAAGATTTTTCCAGGATGACCATTTTTTAGTTTTTGCGTCATAAGTTGCACTGTAAACTGTGTAACCTTTTGCCCCTGCTATCTGGTTCCATGAAACTTTAACACCATTTGAATCATTTGCAATTTTTACAGTTGGTTGTGCTAAATAAATTAAACCACTTGTTGCTTTATAAGTACTCTTGTAGTTACCATTTACAACACGAATTGTGTACTGGTAAGTTGTACCACTTGTCACACTCTTATCTACCCAAGAGGTTTTTGTGTTTTTAGCAGTACCCATAACTTTCCATGATGTCCATGCACCATTTGTATATTGCGAACGATAAACCGTGTAGCCTTTTGAACCTGCTACCTTATTCCATGATACTTTAATACCATTTGAAGCATTTGCAATTTTCACAGTTGGTTGTGCAAGATATATAAGTGAAGCACTTGCTTTATATAAACTCTTGAAACTACCATTACAAGCCCTAACAGTGTATTTATATTGAACACCGCTCTTTACAC